>CAZPEW010000157.1:1590-5914 GCA_964585695.1 uncultured Lachnospiraceae bacterium | reverse complement strand
TCGATCAAAATGATCGGAGATCAATGTCAGACCAGGGTTGAGGTCATTGATTCCGATGGCCTGTACTTCTGGCTTCTGCAGTACAGTCAGACTGTGCGGGTAGTCGAACCCGAGGAAGTGAAAAATAAACTGAAGGAAAAGGCTGAAAACATTATAAAGATGTATACATAGATTCATACACAGGTGATTTAGGTCCGTGGTTTCTGCCATCTTGGGAGATGACAGAAACCACGGACCTTTTTTGACGCAATGACAGCGGTTTTGCTGCAGACCGGAAGGTAAAGATCCTGCGCAATGGTTTTTAAAGCGGATGGAGCAATTCACATATTTTTCACATGGAAAACAAATTTTGAACGCATTTTTCCGGTAAGGTTTTACTATGCTTCCGTTCCGGCTGAACGGGAACATAAAGTAAAATCAATCATGAGGGTTAACATGAAAATAGTCAAAGAGATATTCGCACTCGGTACAGCCAATACGATTACACTTAAGACTGACGATGGAAAAAAAGAAAAAGCGCTGGAAACGCTTGGAGAGATACGGAATTTCCTCCTTGACCTGGATGACAGATTATCCTGCTTTAAGAAGGGCAGTGAAATCAGCAGGGCAGCGGATGCAGCGGGGAAAGGGTATTCCGGGGTTTCGGAAGATACGCTTAAACTCATCAAGAAAGCTATGGAATACGGGTACCTCAGCAAAGGTGCTTTTGATATCACGGCAGGGCCGCTTACGGAGCTCTGGCGGAGGGCAGCCGCAGAAGGAAAGCTGCCGGATCCTGCGGAGATTGAAGCCGCAAGACAGCTTGTCGGTTTCAGGGATATTCAGATTGCTGAAGTACCTGCGGGAATCAGACTGAAAAGAGAGGGCATGTCCATAGATCTCGGAGGAATAGCCAAGGGATATGCTGCAGATGCGGCAGCAGAAATGCTTGAAAGGTACGGTTTCAGGACTGCATTGATCAATTTTGGCGGTACGGTCAGGGTTCTCGGGGGATGTGAAACAATCGGTATTCAGTCGCCGGACGGGAAAAAAGGAGAAATCATCGGCACGCTTTTACTGAATGATATGGCGGCGGTGACTTCCGGAATTTATGAGAGATACTTTGTAAAGGATGGAAAAGCATTTCATCATATCATAGATGTGCGGACCGGGTGGCCTTCCGAGAGTGAGGTTGCATCTGTCACGGTAATCGGGAAAAAAGCGATGGATCTGGATGCACTGGCAACTTCAGTCCTTCTGCTTGGACTGGACGAAGGCAGCGCACTGGTGCGCAAAACAGGAGCAGAAGCGGTTTTTGCCGCAAAGGACGGTAAGATCTATATAACTTCCGGACTGAAAAATAATTTTAAATTCATGGAGAAATCAAAATGACCAATATAAAGAAAAAGCCATCCAAGGCGAATACAGCAAGACATATATCACAGCTTCTTTTTTTTATTCTTTTTCCGGGTATGTTCTCAACTCTGTTTAATGTTCTCAAAAGTCTTGTACAGGCTGCAAGCGGTCAGGGAACAGCAAATATGGCATCAGCCGGATATATAGCTCTTTTCGCCGGTACCATGCTGATTACTGCGGTATTCGGAAGGTTTTTCTGCGGTTTCGTATGCAGCTTCGGCGCAATGGAAGATCTGCTTTTTGCAGTATCACAGAAACTGGGAATCCGGAGAATTACAGTGCCGGCTGAGGCAGATCAGATGCTCAAGGCTCTGAAATATGTCATTCTGGTGATGATTGTCTTTGGACTCTGGGTACTGCAGCTGGCCGCCATTCCGTCTGATGCCAATCCGTGGAATGTGTTCGGCATGTATTCAACATTCGCGGGCTGGACTTCACCCGGCGGCTTTGTAACCATCGGAGGAGTATTGCTTCTCCTGATCGCGGCAGCGTCACTGTTTATCGAAAGATTTTTCTGCCGGTATCTCTGTCCGCTGGGTGCGGTATTTTCTGTTTTGGCAAAGCTGCGCATCTTCCATGTTAAAAAAGAGAGAAACGGATGCGGAAGCTGTCATCTGTGCAACCGTACATGTTCCATGGGAATCCAGATGGATCAGTATGATGAAATAACCTCCGGCGAATGCATTAACTGCTTCAACTGCGTGACGCAGTGCAGAAAGGGAAATGCGACGGCAGATCCGAGGCCGGCGATGGTTTCAGCGGTTTCTGTTGCTGCAATCGGCGGGCTGGTCTGTGTAGGTACCATTACCATGAATCATGATGCAGAGGCTGCTGCTTCGTCGGCAGGGACTGTAGTGGCAGAGTCGGCAGCACAGGGGCAGTATCAGGACGGAACCTATACCGGAACCGGAAAAGGATTCCGCGGTAATACGGAAGTATCTGTTACTGTTAATAACGGAAATATCACAGATATCACAATTGTATCCTACAAGGATGATGACCAGTATTTCAACCGTGCCAAGGATACGATTATCTCGGAAATCATCGAAGCGCAGGATACAGATGTATCTGCGGTTTCCGGTGCAACATTCAGCAGCAATGGTATTATCAGTGCCGTTCAGGATGCCATGTCTGGTATGACGGTCAGCGCATCCTCTGCAGTGACGGCGGAGTCTGAAACGGCTCCGGAGGAAGAGGATATACAGCAGTCTGCTGCGGCAGCAGAGTCAGAAGAACAGTCTCAGACATCTGCAGCAGCTGCAGACAAGAGCAGTACCGACAGCAGCACTGCAGTATACCAGGATGGAACCTATACCGGCAGCGGCACAGGTCTCCGCGGAGAACCGGAAGTCTCTGTCAAGGTAGAAGGTGGCAGGATTACCGATATAACAGTTGTATCGTATGAGGATGATGAACAGTTTTTTGAGAGAGCCCAGGATACTGTTATTTCCGAAATTCTTTCCAGCCAGAATGTAAATGTGTCTTCTGTCTCCGGTGCAACATTCAGCAGCAACAGTATCAAAGCTGCCGTTGCAGATGCTCTGAACATAAGCTATACCAATGAAAATACTGCACAGGGCAGCGTACAGGAAGGCGGACATGGCGGGCGAGGAGGACGAGGCGGATTCGGAAAAGGATAAAAACAAAGCATAAAATAACCGCAGCACTGATTTTACAGGTGCTGCGGTTATATTTTATTTAAAGATATTTTTTATCGATGCAGGGTTTCTCACAGCTGCTGCAGGACATATCACACGGTTCGGAACTGAATCTTCCGCCAGGCATGGTAGCGGAAATCAATGCTTTGTGATCACCTTCTGCAAGCTCCTTTACGATATCAAGATCAAGAAGCAGTGCTTTTGTTATCCTCTCGCCGTAATCCGGATCTGCCCAGTAGCAGTGAACTGCATGACGGTATTTGATTGTTTCCGAGCACGGCGCTATGTTTCTTGCTGTATTGCCGATAAGCAGCTCCTTTTTGTCTTCAGTCATAATTCTGTAGAGATCTCCTCCTGCGCGGAAATTGTCATCCGTCGGGTCATCGCACGGATCATATCTCCACATAGCACCCTCAAGGTCCAGAGGAGGTTCTTTTACTTCCGGCTGTGCAAGCCAGCATTCATAGGAATTAGGCGTATAGGCAGGCATGGAACCGTAGTTGCCGTCTGTACGCATTGCGCCGTCTCTGTGGTAATCTGCAACAGCAGCATGCTTTGCCTGGTTTACAGGTATTGAATTGTAATTGATTCCGAGGCGGTATCTCTGCGCATCGCCATATACAAAGAGTCTGCCCTGCAGGAATTTATCCGGTGAAAATCCGATTCCGGGTACAACATGCGCAGGTGTAAATGCTGCCTGCTCAACCTCTGCAAAATAATTTTCCGGCCAGCGGTTCAGCTCCATTTCGCCGACTTCGATCAGCGGGAACTCCTTATGACGCCAGATTTTTGTGATGTCAAACGGGTTTTCATAGTGGTGCCTGGCCTGTTCTTCCGTCATGACCTGAATATACATTTTCCATTTCGGATAATCTTTACGTTTGATGGCATCAAAAAGATCTCTTCCGGAACTCTCGCGGTCTTGTGCACATACGGCGGCAGCTTGCTGATCGGTCAGGTTTTTGATTCCCTGTTCTGTGATGAGATGGAATTTAACCCAGACACGCTCATTTTTTGCATTGTACATGGAGAAGGTATGCTCGCCAAAAATATTCATATGTCTGAAACCGTCAGGAATGCCGCGGTCAGACATGACAATCGTT
The DNA here is from genome assembly GCA_964585695.1 of uncultured Lachnospiraceae bacterium. Lineage (GTDB taxonomy): Bacteria > Bacillota > Clostridia > Lachnospirales > Lachnospiraceae > Oribacterium. The sequence continues at coordinate 1,758 of CAZPEW010000157.1, read as the reverse complement.
GTCTGATGAAATGTCTCAGGCAGGAGAGTCCAGAAATCCCAGTTATTCTGCGCATTGCGCATGCCGGTATACGGATCTCTCTTTACTGCACGGTTAAGATCCGGGAAATTGTGTACATCTCTTACAAAGAATGTAGGCGTGTTGTTACCGACAAGATCCCAGTTTCCT
>CAZPEW010000157.1:0-1580 GCA_964585695.1 uncultured Lachnospiraceae bacterium | reverse complement strand
CCTCGGTGTAGAATTTTATTGCAACGCCGCGGATATCACGTTCTGCATCGGCTGCGCCGCGTTCACCGGCGACAGTAGAGAAGCGTACAAAAAGATCTGTTTTTTTGCCTATTTCGGAAAAAACAGCTGCCTTGGTATAGCTGGTAATGTCATGGGTTACCGTGAAGGTGCCATATGCGCCCCAGCCTTTTGCATGCATTCTGCGTTCGGGAATTACTTCACGGTCAAAATGCGCAAGCTTTTCCATGAGCCAGACATCCTGCATAACCACCGGACCGCGCGGACCGGCTGTAATACTGTGTTCATTGTCCTCTACCGGAGCACCTACTTCATTCGTAAGTCTGTTCTTTTTGTATTCCATTTTACCCTCCTTCTTGCACTATGATAAAAATAATAATCATTACTGATATTATAAACGATTGCAGTTAAATTGCAATATACTTTACAGAACATTTGCTATAAAATTAATTAGAAAAAGATGCTAATTGCAATTTTTTCAATTTATTGCTTTGTATGAAAGAATGTATTACATTAAAATCCGGAGCTATTCTTTAATAAGAAACAGGGGAATGAACATGCCAAAATCAAGCAAAGATTATAAAGAAGAAATCATCAGAATCATAACCGGACAGGCTTATGATTTTGTTGCTTTGCTGTATCTTTATGAGTGGAAATTTGAACTGATGCACGGCAGCTGGAAATTCTGCAGAGAATACGGAAATATTTTTGATACGCCCGGAACAAAATTTGATCTTAAAGTACTGCTTGCAATGTCCATAGACAAGGTGGCGGATTCTGAATCTAAAAAGAAATATGCCGAATATACACAGCCGGAGCATCTGCGCAGTGAGCTGGACAGAAACGGGTATTATGAGTTTGTCACATGGGAAACCATGACAAACTACAGGGAGGGACTTACCTGCCATAAGTTCCAGAATTATTATCTGGATAAGGAAAACGGCGTCATACTTGTACTGGGGTCAGATGTCACAGATCTTTATCTGCAGCAGCAGAAAGAGGCTGAACAGGAAAAAAAGCTGCGTATGCAGGCTATGGCGGCAAGTGAGGCAAAGAGCGATTTTCTTTCCCGTATCAGTCACGATATCCGTACACCGATGAACGGGATTATCGGTATGGCAAGGATTGCAAAAGAACAGAAGAACCCGGATAAAACAAGGGAATGTCTTGATAAAATAGAAACTTCCTCGCGCTTTCTGCTGGGTCTTGTGAATGATATTCTCGATATGCAGAAGGTAGAGAGCGGTGAGATCACGCTCCATCCCGAGCCTTATCTGATGTCCGATTTCAACAGTTATATAGATGCGGTAATCCGCCCACTGTATGAGGTGAAAAACCAGAAGTTTGAATTTACTGCAAAACCGCAGCTGTCCGTAATACCGATTGTTGATATTCTGCGTTTTAACCAGATTATTTTCAATATTCTTTCGAATGCTGTCAAATATACCCCGGAGGGCGGTACAATACGGATGAATGTAGATAATATGCTGGTTGCAAATCATAAGGAAAGAATAACAGCAGTCATCAGCGATAACGGAATCGGCATCAGTCAGGATTTCCTC
>CAZPEW010000156.1:5421-6189 GCA_964585695.1 uncultured Lachnospiraceae bacterium | reverse complement strand
AGAAGCCGCTGCAGATGATGCACCAGGCATGCAAGGGACAGCATGTAAGACAAGCCTGCGCAGAGAACAAGGCGGCACAGATGCAGCTTTTGCAGCCGGTACGGCCGGCGGGCTGGGTATGCCTGGCGAGAGCCGTGCAGGGGGCGGGACTGATCTGCACCTGCAGAAACTTGCAGGCCGGCGTGCGCTGCTTTGCGAGGATAACAGTCTGAATACGGAAATTGCGATTCTGTACCTCCGCAGTCTGAATGTGGAGGCTGACACGGCGGAGAACGGCCGGATCGGCGTAGAACGCTTCCAGGCTTCACCGGAAGGATATTATGACATGATACTGATGGACATCCGAATGCCGGAAATGGATGGATATGAGGCTACACGCACGATCCGTGCAATGCAGCGTCCGGATGCACATGCGGTGCCGATTATAGGCATGTCTGCGGATGCATTTGAGGAAGATATCCTGAATGGCAAAAAAGCCGGGATGAATGACTATATCACTAAGCCGATTACACCGCAGAAGCTTGCTGAAACACTTGAAAAGGCGATGGAAAAAAGAAACAGACAAATAAAATAATAAGCAATAACGGAAAAGGGAGCGCAGTCAACGGCTCTCTTTTTTTTGCGGAGAATATCGGAAATGCTGTTTGTTTTGAAAATCAGTCATGAACAATCCAATTTCCTCCTGAGAACAAAGAAATGTGCGCCGGGGAGGAGGCCGGGGGGAGATGGGCACTGTTTATGTCCCAGGCGGCGGTTCGACATCCGCCT
>CAZPEW010000156.1:0-5411 GCA_964585695.1 uncultured Lachnospiraceae bacterium | reverse complement strand
CTGGGATAACAAAAATATATTTCGGGAGGAAACGTAAAGCTGCAGAGCTGCCTGGCCGTGAGGAGAGCTTGAAGAGGAAGCTGTCACGGCAAATCTGGCTGTGAGAGAGCTTGAAAAGGCGGACTGTCACGGCAAATTAAAGACTAATTGCCAGTTATGTCTCTAATAACCTCCGCTCATTCAACTTTAAATCAGACTGCGAGCGGGGCATAAATTGCAAATAAAGACACTGCGTCTTTTAATAAAAATATGCATTATAAATGAGATTAAAACATAAATATGCATTAAAGCATCAATAAAACACAAATATAAATGCATAATTAGTGCATAAATAAATAAAAATATAAATTAAAATTCTTGTTGACAATTGCTTTTTTGTGGTTTATGATAACACACAATTACTGAAGGAGCTGATCTGCAGGTCATCACTTCCGGGAACAGGAAACCTGGAAGCGGAGGATGAGGATCATGGGTTCCCGGGGCAACAATAAGGAGGAGATTAATTATGAAGAGGATTCTTTCGTTATCACTCACGGCGGCAATGGTGGTCGGCATGCTGGCAGGCTGCGGTTCATCCACAACAGCAACGACGGCAGCTGCAAGCGCAGCGGCAACTACAGCGGCAGCAACTACCGCAGCAGGAACAACGGCAGCTGATACGACTGCAGCAGGAACGACAGCGGCTGACACAACAGCAGCAGCTTCCACAGCAGCAGCCGGCGGATCCGGCAAGACCTATAAGATCGCAATCGATCAGGCCTTTGCACCGTTCTCCATCCAGCAGGATGACAAGAGCTACAAGGGCATTGATGTTGAGATTATCAATGCGATTGCAGATGCTGAGGGCTTTACAGCAGACATCCAGCCGATGGACTTCTCCGCAATTATCCCGGCACTTGTTTCAGGAACCATCGACGGCGGCCTCGGATGCATGAGCATCACTGATGAGAGAAAGGAAACTGTAGATTTCTCTGATCCGTATTATGAGGATGGACTTGCACTCTGCACAAGAGACAGCGATACAATTGCAAAGCTTGAGGATCTCAAGGGCAAGAAGGTAGCTGTCAAGGAAGGCACACAGGGTGCGCTCTGGGCAGATGATAACAAAGACAAGTATGGATTCGAGATTTCAACATTCCAGGATTCCGCTTCTACTGCAATGGCAGTAAAGAACAGCCAGGCAGATGCACTGCTCGAGGATTTCCCGGTTATCAGCTATCAGATCAAGATCGGTGAGCAGAAGGGCCTCAAGGTTGCTGTAGATGCAGTTAATGAAAAGGGCGGCGTAGGATTCTCTGTTCTTAAGGGTAAGAACCAGGATCTGCTTAAGCTTTTCAACGACGGTCTTGCAAAGATCAAGGCAGACGGAACCTATGACAAGATTCTTGCCGAGTACGAGGGATAAGATACAGTCATCCGGACAGAAATATGAAACACAGCAGTAATCGTTTGAGGTCTCTGAGGGGAGTGTACGAGTGTACTAAATAGTTGTCGGAGATCAGTGTGAACGATTAACATAAAATCAATCACAAAATCAAATAGAGTTTATGGCACAAAGTCATAAAAAAGAAAGGGGAATCCAGTCGATTCCCCTTTTTCTGAGATAAATGGGGAAATAAGTGTCCCGTGTTGCAATCTGTAAAAATCATCAATCGAGGGGTAAAGTATGGCGAATTATTTTTCAATGTTTGTGAAGTATCTGCCGAGGCTGATGGGCGGCCTGCGGCTTACGATCATAATTGCTATATTCGGTATTCTGATTGCCGTTGTGCTGGGCATCCTGCTCTGCATCCTGAGCATCAGCGGAAACCGGATTCTTACAAAGATCGCGAATCTCTATATCACCATCATTCGCGGCATCCCGCTGATGATTCTTGCACTTTTCCTGTATTTCGGCGTTATCAAGAATGCACTGCCGCTCGAGGTATCAGCTTCGCTGATCCTCGGACTGAATGCAAGCGCCTACATGGCGGAGATTTTCCGTGCCGGCATCCAGGCGATTGACTTCGGACAGATGGAGGCAGCGCGCTCTCTGGGGCTGAGCTATCTGCAGACGATGCACAAAATCGTGCTTCCGCAGGCAATCAAGATCATGATTCCGTCTCTTATGAATCAGTTTATCACTTCGCTGAAGGATACCGCCATTCTCTCCGCTATTTCCGTGAATGAGCTGACAATGTGCGCAAAAACCATCATTGCGCGGAATTACAAGGCATTCGAGGTGTATTCTTATGCAGCGATCATTTATATCATACTGATCACGGCGCTGACGATTCTGAGTAAGTATGTGGAGCGCAGGCTCGCATATGACAAGCGATAAGGGGGAGCGGCATGGCTGACATTATTGAAGTAAAACATCTGCATAAGGTTTTCGGTGAGCTGGAGGTGCTCCGCGATATTTCCTTTAACGTATCTGAGGGCGAGGTGGTCTGCGTAATCGGGCCGTCAGGCTCCGGCAAATCAACGCTGCTCCGGTGTCTGAACCGTCTGGAGGAGACGCAGGGCGGCGATATTGTGGTTCTCGGGGAGTCTCTCGCGAATGTCAAAAACCTCAACAAATATCGTGAGAATATCGGTATGGTTTTCCAGCATTTCAATCTTTTCCCGAACTATACGGTGCTAGAGAATCTGACGCTGGCGCCGGTCATGCTTAAAAAGATGACCAAGGCGGAGGCTGCCAAAAAGGCGGAGGAGCTGCTCCGTATGGTCGGGCTTTATGACAAGAAGGATGTGTATCCGGTTACGCTTTCAGGCGGACAGAAACAGCGTGTCGCCATCGCGCGGGCATTGGAGATGAACCCCAAAATCATGCTTTTTGACGAGCCTACCTCGGCGCTGGATCCGGAGATGGTCGGCGAGGTTCTCGATGTAATGAAAAACCTGGCAAAGAACGGAATGACCATGGTGGTTGTGACACATGAGATGGGATTTGCGCGTGAGGTTGCGAACCGTGTGATCTTCATGGAGGACGGCTACATCGTAGAAGAATCCGCCCCGGCGGAGATGTTCGCACATCCCAAATCCGACCGCTGCCGCGCATTTCTTTCATCGGTATTGTAAGAGAACAAAGACCGCGGTATAGTTATTTTTGACAGACGGCTGTCAGACAGTTATCAGCTGGCTATCAGAAAGATAGCCAAAGATGCATTCGCAGAAATTGCAGGAGAACAGTATGGATGAGTTCAGACATTTCGTGGTAACGATTACGAGACTCAGCGGTGCCAAGGGGCATGACATCGGGAAGCAGCTCTCGCTCCGGCTCGGCGTGCGTTTCTATGATAAGGAACTGCTGGAGAAGGCGGCACAGCGTACCGGATATGAGACAGAATTTATCAGCGGGCATGATGAGTCTGTGCAGCATAGATTCCTGGCGCCGTTCCTCGGCATGGACAACGGGGATTTCACCTTGGAAGACAAGCTGTACAGGCATGAAATGCAGGTAATCCGCGATCTCTATGAAAAGGAATCCTGTGTGCTTGTGGGGCGGCTCAGCGATTACATCCTCCGCAATGAAAAGGATGTCATCAATGTTTATATTTTCGGCCCGGAGGACTACCGCGTCGAGAACATCATGGAGCAGAACAAAATTTCCAGGACACAGGCACGCAAGCTTGTCCGCGAGAAAGACGCAACGCGTGAGAACTACTACAAATTCTATACCATGAATCATTGGAATCAGAAAAAAGGCAAGGATATCTTCCTTGACTCGGAAAGCTTCGGCATCGATGGCTGCGTTGATATCCTGGAAGCCGCTGTCCGCTCCCGCTTCCTGATCAGACCGGACGAAGAAAACAAGCAGGAAGACAAGCAGGTTTAGCAAGAAAATATGCTGAACTTAAGAAAAAGATATCCAGGGTTTAAGCAGAAGGTATACAGCATTTAAGCACATGGTAAAGATGGGAAAGGCTCGGGCGGTATTTTGAATACTGCCTGAGCCTTTTTTGAGGTACACAATGACTCGGAAGAGAAATAACAAGCCTCGGAAAGCTTGCAAATCATATAGATTTCTGGAATTTGATGAATCTAGCTGTATAGCGCCGGAAAAGCAAGATTCTGTAAAGGCGGGATAACAGAAAAGACTGAAAAGCAGCCAGGCTATGCCGAAAATGTATGATTTTCATACAATTTTGCTTTTTTAAATAGCAGCACTAAAAAAATGTATTGTGTGCCGGACCAGGCTAAGGGGGATTTGCATTGATTTTTATTCAAAATTATGATACATTTTTTTGGTACGTTTTAATACAGCATCCAGGTATTCTAGACAGGAATGGGCCAAAGCGGGCCCCGGGAGTACAGCCCAGCATGAACCAGCATTTTTATGACATCATTGCGGAAATAAATGTAAAAGAAAACCGGTATCAGGAGCTTTTTATGAACACAGAGAAGTTCAGACTTCCCGGTAAAGCTTCGGGTACCTTTACAGAAAAAATTGAAGAGTGCCGGCTTCTGCTTGTCTATTCGCAGGATGCCGACGCTTTTACTGATTTCTGGAGTAAAGAACGGCTGACGGATTTCCTTGCCAACTCGGAACGGAGCATGAAGCGTTCGATCCGCTACCGGCTCAGGGACAAAGATGGAAATTTCCGCTGGGTAGAGGAGACGATCACCTACTTCGGTGAGGAAGCGCTGCGCGGCGGATTCCTCTGCTTCATCCGGGATCTTTCGGGAGACAGGGCAGCTTCCGCAAGCAAAACCTCGTCAGGCGTCGCAGGTTCTTCCTGCGACGGTATTTCACTCTGCGAGGGTGCGCCGGAATATGATGCGAATGTGCTGGAGATGGATCCGGAGCTTGCAGAGCTGCCGGAAAAGATTGAGCGGCGTAGACAGGCCATCGGGCTGCCGGATGCGGACTGCTTTTTTGCGAATGCACGTGCGCTTCTGGATGCACATCCGGACCGACATTTTTATATGCTGGCGAGTGACCTTGACAATTACAAGCTTTTTAACATGATCTTCGGCGAGGACAACGGACTTAAAAACCTACGCTTTGTTGCGGAGGATATGAAGGAAACATGCAGCAACAGACTGGCAGTTGCGGGATACTTCGGGAATGATTATTTTGCCATGCTGATTGAGGAGAAGAAGGAAAAAACGCCTGAGGATGTTGCGGCGGAAGTAAACAGACATATCCGCAGGATCAGCAAGGAAGCCAAAGGATTTTATCAGTCTGTCGGTGTCTATGAGGTGAAGGATCCTTCTGAGGATACAGCTGCCATGTACAACAAGGCGGTGCTGGCACTGTCGCTCATCCGCAATCAGTATAACAGGACAACAAATATTTACGAACCGGAGATCGAAGCATCTGCGGCGGATGAGGAAAAAAAGATTGCCGCAATCCTCCAGGGGATCCGGAACAATGAATTCACACACTATCTGCAGCCGGTCTGCGACTCTGTGACAGGCAAAATCAT
>CAZPEW010000155.1:0-6220 GCA_964585695.1 uncultured Lachnospiraceae bacterium | reverse complement strand
TTCTCACGGTCAATCCGCTCCAGCGCAAGGAGTCCGATCAGGCCGTAGAGAACCGTCAGGAACAGAAGCATCCCCCCCTGTTTCAGGATATACATGCAGTCGAACTGATATTCCGGGAGCTGCATGTGCTGAGAGGAGAATTCATCCAGCTTCTCCCTGAGTCCCTGCTCCTCTATGTAATCGATCATATCCTTTACCGCCGGCTCCGATTCAAACTGCCAGAGTGCCGTGTAAAGAGCATTCGAAGGCAGTTTATTATAGTTTGAGGCGGAGCAGAGTGCAAAGGTACCGTATTTGCTGATGGTAAGATAGGAAGCCTTGTAGGTGCTTCCGTACAAAGGAAACAGGATGCCGGAAAACACCAGCTGGAAGATCAGCAGGAACGGCATGATGGTCATGGCTGCGGTTGTCGTATGCACAAGACACGAAATCATCAGCGCCATCATGTCGGATGCATAGGTGATGAGAAACAGCGTAATCCCGAGATCCAGGAGATATATGCCTGTCACCGCGCTGTCTGTCGGAAACTGCACGCCATACCATTTATAGATAAGGATGGAAATCACAACCTGCATAAGACAGATAATGGCCTGATAAATCATATGTGCCGCAATATAGGCAGAAATATGCAGTCCGCTTCTGTGCTCACGCTTGATGATCGCCCTCTCTCTGCAGACAACCTGGATAGAATTGAAAAATCCGTTCCAGATACAGACACAGACAAAGGCAAACGATCCGATCCTGAGTCCCTCCATATTGCTGAACATCCGCTTCCCTGCAACAAATGCCACCATCAGTGCAATGGCCGCTGCCATAGGAATTACCTTCCAGTCTTTCTCGTAAATAAAGATCCGGAACAGCTTTCCCAGATAGATTCTGGTCTGCATTTTCCTTCCGGTATGGACTGTTTTTTCATCTGTCATAGAAGTATCCATTTTTGTTCTCCTCAGGAAGCATTCTGCTGCTTTTTATATTCTTTGTATTTTTCAATATACTGGTCTGCAAGTCCCTCTCCGCCGGCATCCTTGGGATTTACCGCAAGTACGATATCCTCCATGCTCTCCTTGCCGAAAAAGCTCCTTGCCTCTGCAATCGTACCGAAAAATGCCAGCTGGCCTACATGCTTCTGATCTTTTGCAAGAACAATCACATGATCAAACTGACTGATGACCCTGTCTGGCGAATGCGTAATAACCATGACTATCTTTTTCTGGTCTGCAACAGCACGCAGCCGCTCCATCAGTTCCTTTGCCATAACGCCGTCAAGTCCGGAATCCGGCTCGTCAAGAATAAAAAGAGACGGATCCGACACAAATTCCACACCGATGGAAAGCCGCTTGCGCTGTCCGCCGGAAAGCTTGGAAACCAGTTCCGATTTCACCTCATTCAGCCCGACCATCTCCAGCACTTCCCGCACCCGCGCATCACGTTTTTCGTCTGTACTGTCCTCAGGCATACGGAGCTGCGCCGCATTCTTGAGTGTCATCTGAACTGTATCATCTCCGCGCAGTAGATCCTGCTGCGGCACAAATCCGATCTCATACTTCATCCGTCCGTAGTTTTCATAGACATTCAGCTTGCCCTCCATGATCCTGGCCTTGGCCTTTTCATAGCCGGTGACAGCATTCACAAAAGTGGTTTTTCCTGCCCCGGAGCCGCCGAGAATCAGCACCAGACTGCCAGGCTCGATTTTGAGATCAATATTCTGCAGAAGAACATGTTTCTTTAAAAAATTCCAGGCGCTCCGCTCCTCAATATGGATGGACAGCTCATTTTTCACAAAGGTGCTGACATTGTAGACAAGCGCCCTGTCCTGACAGAAAAAGACCGTATCTCCAATGCAGAGCGTATCAAACGGTGCAAGCTTTCTGGAGCCGTTTACCTTTTCCTGATTTACAAAAATGACCCGTTCCGTATTCACATCCTCAGCATACCAGCTGCCGCCGTCGCAGCACAGCAATGCATGATGCTTTGCCTCCGGATCATCCGTATCCGCAACCGCAAAGCTGCCCTCATGGCTGAAAACATGGATCAGTTCTCCGTCACTGCCGAGCGGAAGTAACTTCCACTGCACCTCTTCCGAATAATCCTCAAAAAAGGCAATGATGAGCTTCTGCCTGCCGGACAGCATCAGCACGTCCTGGTTTCTGAGCACTGCCTCCTCTCCGCACGGAAGCACTTTTCCGTTAAGGAAGGTTTCGTTTTTATCTGACAGATTCTGATAATGCCACTCACCAAGCCTATGGATGAACTTCCCCTGTGTCTTGTCCAGCAAAGCATTATGCAGCCTCAGACTTCCTTTTTTCTGTTTCTCCCACAAACCTCTCTGAAGCACAGTATCATCGGAAATCCGGTACTGCCTGGGCAGCCCGCTGCTCTCTGCAAAAACAAGCTCTGCAGGCTTAATAATACTTCTTAAAATATCATCCATCTGCTTTTACTCCTGTCCTGCCTCATTTACCGGCGAATGCAGACCGGCCGCTGCAGTTATTTCCTGCGCCGCGGCCGGTCCCGTTCTGCCCCTCAGAGGCTTATTTTATTTACCGGTGATTCTTATCCGATGACAGCAATCCTGCCCGCACCATGCGGATTCTCATAGCCGGCACCGACTTTGCCGCCGAGACTGGTATTAATATACTTTTCCATTACCTCATAATCCTTCATGACAGCATCCTTAATGACCGGGCAGCCCTTAAACATCGTATAGCCGTCTCCGCCGTTTGTCAGGGTGTAGCTGATACCGCCGATTGTATAGTTCTTTCCCGGATCTATCGCTGCACCGTTGACCTTTATGTTCTGTACTCTGCGTGCACCGTTTACGGAAACGAATTCATTTCTGTCATTTACCTGCACCGGTGACTTGACCGCTGCATTAACTGTATATGTCATGCCGGAAACCTGGAGGAAGCCGCCGTTCTCAGCCGGATAATTTCTTGCCGAGAATTCCAGAGCATCCATGATCGTCTGTCCGGATGCGGAAATAATGCAGGCATCATTGCCCCAAGGATAAACAGACAGGAGATTTTCCATTGTAATCTTTCCTGCATTGATATCCGCACGTATTCCGCCGCCGTTCATAAATCCGATATCCGTATTCAGTACAGTACGGTTGGCATCTGCACACAGATCTCCAAGATTGGTCTCTCCGCTGCGGACACGGCGTTTTCCGGTATCCGGATCCTTTGTCGTAAGAAGTACCGAGGACTCACCGACCGATTTTGCCATTGCTGCCTTATACTGGGTTTCAATTCCCTGAATATAGGAGTACATGTTCTTATCCTGGATTGCATAGCCCTTAACAAGTTCCTGGGTTACGGTTCCGTCTGCCGGACTGATTACAATCCTGCCGATATCCTTTAATCCCGTTCCTGTTTCTGCATGAACAACCGGTTTCCCGAGCTTGTTGACAATCTGTTCGGAAATCTCCTCATGCGAATGGCCGTCGATCATAATATCTATGCCGCTTGTATTCCTGATCACCGCAGAGCCCTTCCACTGCGGCGTTGTGCCTTCCTCGCCGAGATGCGCGATTGCAACAACATAATCCGCACCGGCGGCTCTTGCCTGATCTACCGCGCTCTGTACTGCGTTGTACAGCTTCTGCCCGCTGGCATCCTCCTGGAAACTGTAGAGAATGTTTCCTGCCGCATCCTGGAAATAGGCGGGTGTTGACTTTGTATAGCTTTCCGGTGTGGAAATTCCGACAAAACCGATTCTGGTGCTGCCGACCTGACGGATCATATAGGCAGGAAAGAGCAGCTTTCCGTCTGCAGCTGTCGTAAGATTGCTGCAGAGCCATGGAAATGCCGACATGCTCTTAAGATCCAGAAATCTAGCAAAGCCGTAGTCAAATTCATGATTGCCCGGAACCATGACATCATAGCCGATCTGATTCATGATATTGATGACCCAGCCGCCCTGCGACAGCGTACCGATATTGCCGCCCTGAACTGCATCTCCGGCATCCGCAAGAATGACATTGTCCTTGCCGAATCTTTCTTCCAGTCTGTTTTTATAGGAGGCAAGTCCCGCATAACCGATGTTTGTGACATTTCCCTGCGCATCCAGTTTCTGATCAACGCTGCAGTGTACATCATTTGTATGCAGAATTACAATCGGGCTGCCTCCGGGAACCTTTTTGTCAAGCACCGCTGTCTTTCCGGCAGCAGAAATGACCGTCGTACCGGTTGCTTTCAGTGCTTCTCCCGGGGACGCAGCAAGAACCGTCCCTGCCGTCTGCAGAACCAGCATTGCAGCCAGTCCCGCTGTTACCATTTTTCTGAAAATCTTTTTCATAGCATACTCTCCTTTTTTATATTAGCAGTTTAAAACTGCAGTTTACATATATTCCTCCCGCTGTCTCTACGATGATTCCGGGAGCCGGATGCGGGACACATTCAAATTCTGCGCCTGCTCCGCGGCACATGTTCCGTAACCGGATGGCCCATCCGTCTCGGAGGAATCAGACATTCCGGTCCGAATCCAATGAGATCCTCCCGGTGCTCCCGGAGCAGTGCTTCCTTTACCAGCTCATAGTTGTCCGGAGACCTGTACTGGATCAGTGCTCTCTGCATTGCCTTTTCATGCGGATTCCGCGGCACATAGACTTTTTTCATCGTCAGCGGATCCAGTCCTGTATAGTACATACAGGTCGATACTGTTCCGGGTGTCGGATAAAAGTCCTGTACCTGCTCCGGAATATAGCCCATATCGCGTATATATTCTGCCAGTTTGATGGCATCCTTCAGGGTACTGCCCGGATGAGACGACATCAGGTAAGGCACCACATACTGGTTCAGTTTAAGCTCCTCGTTGATCCGTTTGAATTCCTTTACAAACGCATTGTAAACCTCCACACCCGGTTTCCCCATTTCACGGAGAACATTATCGGAAACATGCTCAGGAGCCACCCGCAGCTGCCCGCTTACGTGATACCTGCAGAGCTCTTTCAGAAAAGTTTTATCCGGATCCGCCATCAGGTAATCAAAACGGAAGCCGGAACGTACAAATACTTTCTTTACCCCCGGCAGTGCCCGGAGCTCGCGGAGCAGTGCAAGGTAATCGCTGTGATCCACCAGAAGATTCGGACAGGGTTTCGGATACAGGCATTTTTTATTTTTGCATGCCCCCTGTGTCAGCTGCTTTTCACATGCAGGTCTGCGGAATTCCGCTGTCGGCCCGCCTACATCAAAGATGTAGCCTTTAAATGCAGGATCCTTAAGCATGGTTCTGGCTTCCGAAATAATATTCTCATGACTTCTGGCCTGGACAATCCTGCCCTCATGCATCGTCAGTGCGCAGAAATTGCATTCGCCGAAGCATCCTCTGTTAGAGGTAAGACTGAACTTGATTTCTCCGAGCGCCGGAATTCCGCCGTCTTTTTCATAGGATGGGTGGTAGGTGCGCATGTACGGCAGATTATATACATCATCCATTTCCATTTCTGTCAGCGGCTTTGCCGGCGGATTCTGCACAACAAACATCCTGCCGTCATATGCCTCGTAAATCCGCCTGGCCTGATAAGGATCCGTATTGGTATACTGGAGATAAAAGCTTTTTGCATAGCTTTCCCTGTTATCCCGGATCTCCTCAAAATCCGGCAGGCGGACTGCATCGTAGATATCCTCCTCATGCCGCGTTTTGTAAACCGTTCCGTCTATGAATGTGATGTCTCTGACAGAAAGACCTGACCGCAGTGCATCCGCAATCTCAACAATGCTGTGCTCTCCCATGCCGTAGGAAATGATATCCGCTCCGGCGGATGCTGTCAGACCAGTAGTCATAATGTCCCATGCGGCGGAGGCTCGCTTCCAGCCCGCCTATGATGATCGGCGTATCCTTATAGGTTCTGCGGATCAGATTGCAGTAGACAACCACCGCCCTGTCCGGCCGCTTCCCCATCACACCGCCCGGACTGTAGGCATCCGTATGACGATGCTTCCGCGCCACTGTATAATGATTTACCATGGAATCCATATTGCCGGAGGATACCAGAAATCCAAGCTTCGGTTCTCCGTATTCCTTTATGCTCTCCGGATCATTCCAGTCCGGCTGGCAGATAAAACAGACACTGTAGCCGTTTGCTTCCAGAACACGGGATATTATTGCCATTCCGAAGCTTGGATGATCTACATATGCATCGCCGCAGACATAAACAAAATCAGGCTGCCCGATTCCGCGATCAGCCATATCCTGTCTGCACAGCGGTAAAAACCCCTCG
>CAZPEW010000154.1:0-6223 GCA_964585695.1 uncultured Lachnospiraceae bacterium | reverse complement strand
AATACCATAGAATTCAGCAGCAGAAAGCCGCTGCTGCAGTATGGAATCATACATGAGAAGCTGGATTATACGGCATGGCAGGAATATATTGTCAAGAATTTCCTTTCAAAAGAGGATCTGGAAACCTATCGTAAGGCAACCGAAATTGAGCGGATCAAGGAGGAAATGAAACTGCACGGCTCTTATACCTGCACTTTCCGTCAGGTTGAACATGATGTCGAGACGTGGCGCCAGATCCAGTATTCCTGGCTGGATGAGCAGCTGGAAATCGTCCTGATGATCCGGTCGGATGTAACAGCAGCCTACAGAATGGAGAAGGAGAACAGACAGCAGCTGGAAACTGCATTAAATGCGGCAAGACAGGCGAGTGAAGCCAAGAGCAATTTCCTATCGCATATGAGTCATGAAATCCGGACGCCGATGAATGCCATTATCGGCATGGATACCATTGCCGCACAGTTCATCGGAGATGATGAAAAAACAGCAGACTGCATTTCAAAAATCGGTCTTTCTGCAAGATATCTCCTGTCGCTGATCAATGATATCCTGGATATGTCCAGGATCGAAAGCGGAAAGATGCTGCTTAAAAATGAGCCTTTCCGGATTACAGAGCTGATTTCCGGCATCAATACCATCATATACAGCCAGGCCTCGGGCAAGGGGCTGGATTATGAATGCACTGTGTCCAGCGACATCAGCGAATGCTATATCGGCGATGTGACAAAGCTGCAGCAGGTGCTGCTCAATGTAATGGGCAATGCCGTAAAATTCACCGAAAGAGGCAAGGTTTCTGTCAATATCAGTATGCCTGTAAAAACCAACAATACAGAGAAGCTGCGCTTTGTGATCAATGATACCGGAAAGGGAATCCGGGAGGAAAATCTCAAAAAGATCTTTGAGCCATTTGAACAGGAGGACCAGACAACCACTTCGGTATTCGGCGGAACCGGTCTTGGTCTTGCCATTACAAAAAATCTGGTGGACCTCATGGGCGGCAGCATTACGGTCAGAAGCATCAGCGGTGTCGGCAGCGAGTTTACGATTGATATTCCGCTGACAATCAATACTGCAGAAACAGCCAAAAATCCATATGACATAGCTAATCTTGCGGATCTCCATGCCCTGGTTGTGGATGACGATCTGTTTATCTGCGAGAATGCCTGTACGATCCTGAAACGGCTGGGCATGATCTGCGAATGGGTTACCTCCGGGCAGGAGGCAGTGGACAAGGTAAAGAACAAGCTGCTTGAAATCCGGAAATATTATGATTTTGTACTGATCGACTGGAAAATGCCGGATATGGACGGTGTTGAGACGACGAGACGGATCCGCAAGCTTGTCGGACCGGATGTTACCATCATCATTATTTCTGCGTATGACTGGGAAGCAATTGAGGCGGATGCAAAGGCAGCAGGCGCCAATATGCTGATTTCCAAGCCGCTGCTGGAATCCAGCCTTGTGTCGGCATTCGAGAACTGCAGACGGGCAGCGGAAATCAAACCGCATCCTGCGAGAGAATATGACTTCACCGGCAAACGGATCCTTCTTGCCGAGGATAATATGCTGAATGCGGAAATCGCAAAGACACTGCTGGAAAGCAAGAACTTTACGGTGGATACGGCCATCAACGGACTGAAGGCGATGGAATGCTATATTGAGAAGCCGGCCTTTTACTATGATGCTATCCTGATGGACATCCGGATGCCGCTGATCGACGGACTGCAGGCTACGCGGAATATCCGCGCCTGGAATAAGGAGGATGCAGCCAGAATCCCGATTATAGCCATGACAGCCAATGCTTTTGATGAGGACATAGAAAAGAGCAAGGCAGCCGGGATGGATGCGCATCTTTCCAAACCGATTGATCCGGAAATCATGTACAGGACACTTTACCAGTTTATTTATAAAAATTCATAAAGGAGGAGGGCAGCAAAAAGCCCCATGGAAGCGTTTGCTTACATGGGGCTTTAATGTTATTATAGTAGTCGATGCGACTGGATTCGAACCAGCGGCCTCTGCGTCCCGAACGCAGCGCTCTACCAAGCTGAGCCACGCATCGATTGGTTGCTGATGTGTTAAGCAACGCTCTATATATTACAAAATAATCTGCATCTTGTCAAACATTTTTTTCACATCCCGGAGAAATTTATCTGCTGCCGGAGAAATTACCCCGGCGGTTTTAAAAATCGGTCCAGCGGAAGCGGCGGATGCATATAAACGGAGGACTTATGAGCTGTATCAGAGAACAACTGGAGGAACTGGAACAAAGAACGCTGTCTCCCTATGCGGCATTATCCTGCAGATCACAGGGGAGAGACAGAGAGGAGGAGCCGGATGATATCCGTCCGTGCTATGAGCGGGACCGGGACAGAATCCTGCACTGTAAATCTTTCCGGAGACTGAAGCATAAAACACAGGTATTTATTGCACCGGAGGGGGATCATTACCGGACCCGTCTTACGCATACACTGGAGGTGAGCCAGATTGCGAGGACTTTTGCAAAGGCGCTGCGTCTCAATGAGGATCTGACGGAAGCAATTGCCCTGGGGCATGATCTCGGACATACCCCATTCGGGCATTGCGGAGAGCGGGTTCTGAATGAACTCTGCGAGAACGGTTTTTCCCATCCGGAACAGAGCGTCCGGGTTGTAGAGGTACTGGAGAAGGACGGACTCGGACTGAATCTCACCAAAGAGGTCCGGGACGGTATCCTGAATCACAGAACAAGCGGGCATCCCAGGACACTGGAGGGACAGGCTGTACGTTTTGCGGATAAAATTGCCTATATCAACCATGACATTGATGATGCTATCCGTGCCGGCCTTTTCTGCGAGACTGATATCCCGGAGGAGTATACGGCGGTTCTGGGGCATGCTGTCAAGGAACGGCTGAATACCATGATTCATGATGTGATTTATCATTCGGCTGGTCAGCCTGCACTCAGCATGGGAGAAACCACGCAGGAAGCCATGCAGGGACTCCGGCAGTGGATGTTCCGTCATGTTTATATCGGCGGGGAAGCCAAGGCAGAGGAAATCAAGGTTGTCCGCATGATACCGATTCTTTTTTCGTTTTATATGGAGAATCCTGATGAAATGGGCTCGGAATATACCGCAATGCTCAGCAGAAGCCTTGCGGAGATTGCTGAAACGGATCCGGAGCGGTTTCATAAAATCAAGCTTGCTAAGGAACGGTCTGTATGCGATTATATAGCAGGTATGACAGATGACTACTGTACCACAAAGTTCAAGGAATATTTCATCCCGGTGGGATGGAAAAAATACTGATCATGCTTTAAAATAACTGCAGAATAGAAGACAGGAAGGTGTAGTGATTTGTATTATCCGGATGAAGTTGTAGAAGAAGTCAGATCCAGAGCGGATATTGTGGATGTAATCGGCGGTTATGTGAATCTGAAAAAAAAGGGTGCGAATTATTTCGGACTCTGCCCTTTCCATGGAGAGAAAACACCATCCTTTTCTGTATCGCCGGGGAAGCAGATGTTCTACTGCTTCGGCTGCGGCAAGGGTGGAGATGTTGTCAGGTTTCTGATGGAATATGAAAACATCACATTTGTGGAAGCAATACAGAAGCTTGCCGATCAGGAGGGCTATAAGCTGCCGGAGACAGCAGAGGAGGATCCTGCAAGGAGACAGGAGAATGATCTGAAGCTCCAGCTTCTGGAGGTGAACAAACAGGCTGCTGTTTATTTCTATGCTTCGCTCAAGAGCGAGCAGGGAAAACTGGGCATGCAGTATCTTAAAAAAAGACAGCTGACAGATGAAACGATCACGCATTTCGGACTGGGCTATGCAGACCAGACAAGAGACGGACTTTACCGCTATCTCCGGAGCAAGGGATTCAAGGATGAGGTTCTGCGGGAATCCGGACTGATTACATTTTCAGAGCGCGGCGTTTATGATAAATTTTTCAACCGGGTTATGTTTCCGATCCTGGATTTCAACAACCGGGTAATCGGTTTCGGCGGACGTGTCATGGGACAGGGCGAGCCCAAATATCTGAATTCTCCGGAAACGAAACTATTTGATAAATCCCGGAATCTTTACGGGCTGAACTTTGCAAAGAAATCAAGAGAAAAATTCATGATTGTCTGCGAGGGCTACATGGATGTAATCAGCATGCATCAGGCGGGCTTCATCAATGCGGTGGCATCTCTCGGAACCGCACTGACAGAGCAGCAGGCGAGACTTTTAAAACGGTATGTTCCGGATGTGCTTCTGACCTATGATTCGGATGGTGCCGGCGTAAAAGCGGCAAAAAGAGCAATTCCGATTTTCAAGGATGCCGGCATAGAGACAAAGGTCATCAACATGCGGCCTTACAAGGATCCGGATGAATTTATGAAAGCGCTCGGAAGAGAGGAATTCAGGAAGCGGATTGACAGTGCGGAGAACTCTTTTCTCTGGTCTGTCAATGCAGAGAAGCAATCCTATAACATGTCGGACCCGGCGGGACAGACAGCGTTTTTCCAGCAGGCGGCAGCCATGCTTGCGGAATTCAGGGAACCGCTTGAACGGGAGAACTATATCAAGGCTGTAGCGCGGGAGCAGATGATCGATTATGATAATCTGAAGCGGCTTGTGAACCGGATCGGCGGGGAGAAATCCTCGCTGTACGGGCAGAAAACATTCGCGCAGACCTCCCTTAAGCCGAAGCCGGACAGAAAGCAGACAGAGTCGGCGGCAGCGAGATCTGAGAAACAGCTTGTTACATGGCTCTCGGAAAAGCCGGAACTGATCGGGACGGTATCGAAATATATCAGTGCAGATGATATCAAGGATGATACCATGCGCGAGGTTCTTAAACTTGTGTATGCGGAGGAACCGGTGAACCGCATTCTGGACCGGTTCCGCGACCAGGATGAGGTATATGAGAGGGTAGCGGGGATGTTTAACGGCAATCTGCTCTCGGATGATACAGATGAATTTGAATTTAAGAGAGGACTGGAGGATGTGATCCGGAATATCAGAATGGCTTCCCTGAATGAAAAGATCAGCCGTGAAACGGATCCGGAGAAGCTGACGGAGCTTTTCCGTGAACAGAGCGACCTCCAGAATCTGAAATTATGAATTTACCTCTGAGACTGGAAAAAATTGCTGAAGCAGTGCCGGTTTCCGCCTGTGCGGCGGATATCGGCTGTGATCATGCTTATGTATCGATTGCATTGATCGAGAAGGGAAAGGCATCCCATGTGATTGCCTGTGATGTACGTCCCGGACCGCTGGAGGCTGCAGAGAGGAATATCCGGGCGGCGGGGATGTCCGGAAAGATCGAAACGCGGCTCGGAGACGGGCTTGCGCCTGTCAGAACAGGGGAAGCGGATACGGTCATTATCGCCGGGATGGGCGGGGAGCTGATGCGGAGGATCCTGAACGGCAGGCTCGGTGACTTCCGGGAATTTGTTCTTTCACCGCAGTCGGATCTTGCAATGTTCCGGCATTTCCTGACCGGGCAGCATATGGACATTACGGCGGAAACCATGGTGGAGGACGGCGGGAAATATTATGTCATCATGAATGTGAAGAGAGAATGCATCTGCGGCGGGGCGCCTGATGCTGCAGCAGATACTGCTGCGGCGGTTACTGCTGCGGGGTCAGCAGTCGGAATACATGCGGAATATGAGTACATTTACGGCTGGCGGCTTCTGGAACAGAAAAGTCCGGTTTTCCTGCGGTTCCTCCGGAAGGAAAAAAACCGGCTGGAAGGAATACTGTCAATAACAGATAAGGATACGGTCCGCAGGGAATATGCTTACCTTAAGGAAGCAATGGACAGAACAGGAGAAAAGGAATGAGTTTACTTACGGGAGAGGTTGCAGAACTGCTTGAGAAGCTGGCACCGCGGGAAGCTGCGATGGACTGGGATAATCCCGGACTTCTTGTCGGCAGATCAGATAAAGAGGCAGCGCGGATTTATGTTGCGCTGGATGCATCGGAGGCGGTTGTTGAAGCTGCAATTGATGCCGGGGCGGATATGATTGTTACGCATCATCCGGTTATTTTCCATTCTATCAAGGCAGTCAATGATCAGACAGCCCTGGGACTGAAACTGATGGATCTTATTAAAAATGATGTGACGGTATATTCCATGCATACAAATTTCGACAGCTGTCCGGGCGGGATGGCCGACCTTGTATGTGAGAGGCTGGGGCTGCAGAAGCTGATGCCGATGGAACCGGTTGCTTTCAGGAGAGATACGGAGG
>CAZPEW010000153.1:0-6224 GCA_964585695.1 uncultured Lachnospiraceae bacterium | reverse complement strand
CGACACCTTTGTTGCATTAATGAAAATTTTGACAGTCTCTTCATAATTTGTTTTGGAGTCATTTGTTTGCCCCGGTACCTCTGAATAATTAGCTTCCGTTAACGGACTTCCACCTTGTACAGCAACTGTAGTGATCATTTTATATCCTATTGATGATACAGAAACCGTCATATAACATGCAGTATAAGTTTTTTTGTTTGTGTTATATCTGATTACCCGAATCCAATAACCCGCCTTAATACTGTTTAATGTCAGATCGACATCAGAAACCAATACAGTCGTTGCTGATTCCTTTGCTATTTTCCATGTATTAATATTTATCGTCGGAAAATATTTATCCAACATTTTTTGTACCTTCTGTACATTTTTATCTGATGTATTTCCTGAATAATATCCATCTTGAGGCAGTGCAGCTGGAGAATTACTTAAATTCAACTCTTTAAGCATAGCCAGAGGCGCAGTCATTTTATCTTTTGTAACTTCCGGATCATTAATTCCATCTTTACCCCAAAAAGCATTTACTTTTCCTTTATCTTCAATAATGCAGCAAATAATTTTATTTTTATGAGAAGATTGCTTTCCATATGGAATAATGTCCTCATATTTATCTGCAGTAACCAATTCACCAGTAGCTGCATCATAATAATATGTTATATCTTTCTGATTAGTAAGGTATTTTGCCGATGCAGCCGCTTTTGCCGCTTCCATGACTTTGGCATCTGCTTTTTCATTTGCTTTTTCCATGACACCGGAAAACACCGGCACGCTGACAGCAACAAGAATGCCTACAATTGCTACCGCAACCAGAATTTCCGCCAGTGTAAAACCAGCATCCGATCTGTGGCGGGATTTATTTATAATTTTCTTTGCTAAACGAAATATATGCATTATCTCGTCCTTTTATAATAATAGTAGTTGTCCAGGCAGTTAAATGATTTGTATAAATTATATTAATTATAATATACGCTCTGGCTAAATACAAACAATACAGCTATTTATTTTATTTGACTGTCTGCATGGCCGCCTGATATCAGTCAATCCTGGCTCAGTTTCCTCATGGAACCTGTTAATTCCGGCACAGCTTTTATTTTGGCTTTTGAGCTTTTTATGTTTACAAGCAGGTTCTGCTTTGCTTTTTGGCCGGCAAATCCTCCTGTTCCGCAAATTCTGCATCAGCAGGAGGATAAGAGAAGCTTGCTGCGGGACGGAAGTTCATTCTTTGTCTTTTTATTCCTCCTGAGAACATGTAAATATCCGGTCGGGAGGACTCCCGGCAATTATGTATACCACGAATGTCTCACCGCAAAAAAAGAACAGACAGCATTTCTGCCATCTGTTCTTTCATAATCCTTTTTCCGTCAAATCCGGTCGTTACAGATTTGCCTTCATAAAGTCCTCAATTGTCTTTGCAGCCTCTGCCTCATCCGGACCTTCTACAGCAAACTCAACCTCCTGGCCCTTTTTAGCACCGAGGCTCATCATTGCAAGAACCTTTCTGCCCGAAACACTCTTGCCGTTAGCGGTTACCGTAACCTCGCTCTGCAGCGTCTTGATTAACTTGACAAGCTCGCCTGCCGGTCTTGCATGAATTCCCTCTCCATCTGTAAGAACATAGCTGAATTTCTGCATGATTTATTCTCCTTCGCTCATTGAGACTAATTTATCCGCGGAGCTGCTGCCCCGCATATACTGAAATTATTTCTGAATAAGTTATAGCACTTTTTATTTCTGAGGTACAGGTTTTTTCCAGAAGGACAGAATCAGACAGCCGACGATGGAACCTGCCAGCAGTGCTGCCACAAACATAACCGGATTCTGGATAATGGCAACAACCCAGAGACCGCCGTGCGGTGCAGGAGATGCACAGCCAAAGAGGATAGACAGCGCACCGGCTACTGCTGAACCGATGATGCAGGAAGGAAGAACTCTTACAGGGTCTCCTGCTGCAAACGGAATCGCGCCTTCTGAAATGAATGAAAGTGCCATGATATAGTTTACCAGTCCGGCCTTCCTCTCCTCCTCTGTCCAGCGGTTCTTGAAAAATGTGGTGGAAAGTGCAATGATCATCGGAGGAACCATACCGCCGACCATGACAGCCGCCATGATCATATTTCCCTGCTCTGTTCCGTCAGCAAGTGCCGCCGTACCGAATATGCCGCCTTGTTGATCGGGCCGCCCATATCCACTGACATCATGCCGCCGAGTACTGTACCGAGGAGCACAATGCTGGTACCGGAAAGTGAATTCAGAAATCCGGAAATACCCACATTGATCGCACCCATGACCGGATTGATCAGAAACATGATGAAACCGATGATAAAAGTACCGCAGAGCGGGTAAAGAAGTACCGGCTTGATACCCTCCATTGACTTCGGCAGCTTATCAAAAAGTCTGCCCAGCGCACGTACCACATAGCCGCCGACAAAACCTGCAATCAGGGCACCGATGAAACCGGAGCTTACCAGCGGTGTTTTCTGATCTGCCAGCCATGCGAATGTATAACCGCTCGATGCAATGGCGCCACCGACAAAACCGACTGCAATGCCCGGACGATCCGCAATACTCATGGCAATAAATCCTGCCAGAATCGGAAGCATGAATCCGAATGCCGTACCGCCGATTGTCTTAAAGAAAGCCGCAAGCGGTGTATTCATACCAAAGTTTGAAGGATTGACTGCCTGGTTATCCACCATAAAAGCAATCGCAATCAGGATACCGCCGCCGACTACAAACGGAAGCATATGGGAAACGCCGCTCATCAGATGCTTGTAGACAGTATGCCAGGCGGAATCTTTCTCACCGCTCGCAGCCGCAACCTTGCCGCCTTCTGCATGATAAACAGGAACCTCTTTATTGACGATCTTGTTGATCAGCTTTTCCGGTTCATTGATTCCCTTTGAAACAGAAGTAACATAAACAGGCTTTCCGTCAAAACGCCCCATCTCGATATTTTTATCTGCCGCAATGATGACACCGTCACAATGATCGATATCTGCCTGTGTCAGTACATTCTTGGCACCTACAGAACCCTGTGTTTCTGCCTTTAAGACAAGCCCCATGGACTTTGCAGTCTTTTCCAGATTTTCTGCCGCCATATAGGTATGTGCGATACCGGTCGGACACGCTGTAACTGCCACAATGGAAGGAAGCGGACCGGAACCTGCAGCAGCTGCCTCTGCTTTCTTTTCCTCCTCTTTCTTTCTCTTTGTCTCAGCATCATCAATGATGCTCAGGAATTCCTGTGCAGTCTTTGCAGCACGAAGCTTTGCATCAAATTCATCATCCATAAGAAGCTCAGAAAGACGGCTCAGTACCTCAAGATGCACATTTTCCTTGGTATTCGGCGCTGCAATCAAAAATATCAGATCTGATTTCTCGCCGTCCGGTGCCTCATAGTCCACACCGTCCGGTACGGTCATTGCAGCAAGACCCGGCGCAATAACTGCATCTGTTTTGGCATGCGGAATCGCGATTCCTTCTCCGATACCGGTTGTACTCTCTGCCTCACGGGCAAGGACTGCCGCTTTGTACTTCTCAACATCCCTGATATTTCCTTCCTTTGCCATGAGTTCAACCATCTGGTTGATTGCATCCATCTTGTCTGCTGCGCTTCCGCCGATCCTGATTCCTTCCGGCTTCAGAAGATCCGTAATTCTCATTGCTACCCCTCCTGTTGGTGTTCTCCACCATTTACCGTGGCTCTCCGGTGTTCCGCACCCGCCACTGTTATTACTGCACACACTCGTTTTATGTCCGTCCACGCTGTCACTACAGCATTTATTGTTAAACCCGGCCTGACTTCTCATAAAATCCGTTCCCGCACCGGGCAAAGCTGTCCTTAATACTTTGAAAGCAGTGCCTCAACCTCAGCCCGGGTTGCAAGATCCGGCGAGAATGCACTGGCCGAGCCGGTGCAGACACCCATGCGGAAAGCATTCGCATAATCACCGCTGCTCTCGATATAGCCTGTCAGGAAACCGGCCACCATGGAGTCGCCCGCACCGACAGAATTAACGACTGTGCCCTTTGGTGCCGGGCTCTCAAGCACATCGCCCTTTTCCGAAATAAACACAGCGCCTTCACCGGCCATGGAAATCAGCACATTCCGCGCACCCCGCTCCTGCAGCTTCCGCGCGTACGGAACAACCTCCTCACGCGTTATAAGCGTTACATTAAACATTTCCCCAAGCTCATGATTGTTTGGCTTGATCAGGAACGGATGGTACTTCAGCACATTGAGGAGGAGATCCCGGGTTGCATCCACCACAATCTCGATGCCCCTGCCGTCAAGGCGCCGCATGATCCGCTCGTAGATATCATCCGGCAGCGTATTCGGAATGCTGCCCGAAATAACCAGAATATCGCCCTTCTGCAGGTGGTCCAGCTTCTCATAAAGACGCTCTATGTCCTCCGCGCTGATATCCGGGCCCTGTCCGTTGACCTCCGACTCCTCATCCGACTTCATCTTGACATTGATCCGTGACATCCCGTTTTGGATCTCGATGAAATCCGATGTTACGCCGAATGCCCTGAGCCGCGCTTCGATCTCTCTTCCGGTGAAGCCGGCCATGAAACCAAGTGCCTTGCTGTCATGCCCCATGTTGCGGAGCACGATGGAAACATTGATTCCCTTACCGCCCGGAAGGATGTTTTCATATGTGGTTCTGTTGACAACTCCCGTCTTAAAATGATCAACCCGCACGATGTAATCAAGCGAAGGGTTAAAGGTTACCGTATAGATCATTTCCGTACCTCCATGATATTGTCATATTGTTCATACTGCTTTTCCGGAATCTTTCCGGTAATAATATCCGCCGCCTTGAAATCCGCGAATGTAATCGGCGCAACCACATTGAACTTGCTGCTGTCGCAGAGCACATATTTTTTGGCTGTCTGCCGTACTGCGAGTCGCTTGATCATCGCCTCCCCCGGATCCGGTGTCGTAAAACCGCTCTCCGCACTCACACCGTTCGTTCCGAAAAATCCGATGGTAAAATGGAACCTCTGCAGCATCTCTCCTGCCATCGAGCCTACCAGCGCTTCCGTTGCCTGTTTCAGTTCCCCGCCGACAATAAAGGTCTGACATCCTTTCTGCACAAGCTTCCGTCCATGCATGATCGAATTGGTCACATAAACCGCATGGAGTTCTGTAATGCAGTCCACAAGGAGTTCCGTCGTCGTCCCGGCATCGATATATACAAAATCTGTCGGACGAATCAGCGATGCCGCATATCTTGCAATCCGCTGCTTCTCCTCATTGTTCAGCTTGTATTTCTCCTCCATGGACTGGTCTCTTGCCACATATTTCTGGCCCAGACTCGTTGCCCCGCCATGCACCTTTAAAAGCTTCCCCAGCCGGTGCAGCTGTGTCAGATCTCTCCTGATTGTTGCCGCCGATACAGAAAGCTCCTCCTCAAGTGCCGGAACCGTCACTGCCTGCTCACGGTTCACAATTTCCAGTATCCTGCTCCATCTTTCCTCTGTCAGCACTCCGCTCACCCCGATTCACTGAATTGTCTGATCTCCTGATCTCCTCGATCTCCTCGATCCTCATGATTTTTGCAAAAATGATCGTTTATGATCGTTTTCTGTGTATTTCTTTTTATGCAATAATAATATATCCATTTATAATCATAATCAATCATTTTCAATCAGAATTAATTGACGAAAATTAAGCACGTTTTTTGTTGAATTGTACCAACAAAAAAACAATTTTAAAAAAGCGCACAGCTATGGGATATTTTCCATAGCCGTGCGCTTTTATTTATACTTCAGATCTTTACTTTCTGTCTCTCCTTCTGCGTTCCTCGAGGAGCCATGCTCCAAGTCCGATTAAAGCAGCAAGTGCGACTGTTCCAAAGACTGCCATACAAGAATGGTCTCCTGTATTGATGCCTTTCTTTGCGCCCTTGGTTTCCTTGTTCTTGTCTCTGCTTGCACCGAGCACATTGCCGTATTTGTCATAACCGCGGCTTGCGCCCTTTACCATTCTTCCGTCATTGTCATAAACCTCACCAGGGAAGTCCGGTGTAACATCATGATGATTTACATCATAATAGTGTGTCGGGGCAGTAGTTTCCGTTGTTGATTCAGTTGTCGATGTCGTCTCCGCAGCTGTGGTGGTAGTACCCGTTGTTTCAGTCGTGTTTCCGCCGCCGCCACCGCCTGAGACAGTGGTATCCGTCATAACAACCTTGCCGTCCTTCATATCGGAAGCATTCGCA
>CAZPEW010000152.1:0-6246 GCA_964585695.1 uncultured Lachnospiraceae bacterium | reverse complement strand
TATGGCAGCCGCCATGGCAACCGGCAGGCTCTGGTTCCAGGTGCCTGGTGCCATCCGGGTAGTCCTTACCGGCAAAAAGAACAGATGGGTCAGCGGAAAGGATGTGATTCTGCATCTGATCGGTGAGATCGGTGTGGATGGTGCGCTGTACCAGTCCCTGGAATTCACAGGTCCGGGCGTGACCGAGATGACAATGGATGATCGCTTTACCATCTGTAACATGGCAATTGAGGCAGGTGCAAAGAACGGCATTTTCCCGGTTGACGACAGAACTATTGCCTATATGAAAGAGCATTCCCGGAAGCCTTATACTGTTTATGAGGCGGATGCGGATGCAGAGTATGAACGCGAGGTTGTGATTGACCTGTCAGCGCTCAGATCAACCGTGGCATTTCCGCATCTTCCGGAAAATACGCATGAGATCGGAAGCTTCGGAGAAATCCGGATTGATCATGCAGTAATCGGTTCCTGCACCAATGGCAGAATCCAGGATATCCGGGAGGCAGCTGCTGTCATGAAGGGCAGGAAAGTGGACGCGAATGTCAGATGCATCGTGATTCCGGCCACCCAGGAAATTTATCTTGCGGCGCTGGAGGAAGGACTGATCAGAATTTTCATAGAAGCAGGAGCTGTTGTAAGTACTCCTACCTGCGGGCCGTGTCTCGGCGGCTATATGGGGATTCTTGCACCCGGGGAGAAATGCGTTTCCACAACAAACCGTAATTTTGTCGGACGAATGGGAGACAAAACCTCAGAGGTTTATCTTGCGTCGCCGGCTGTAGCTGCAGCATCTGCAGTGACTGGATATATCACGGGGCCGGAAGCACTGGGGATGTAACTGCAGTTCGTGAGAAACAATGAGAATGTATTTATAGGATTTTGATCGGAGGAAGCCGCAGTGGAAGCAGCAGAAGGAAAAGTTTTAAAATATGGGGACAATGTAGATACAGATGTGATTATTCCGGCAAGATATCTTGCCATACAGGATAAAGAAGAACTCGCGGAACATGCCATGGAGGACATAGACAGCGATTTCCGGAAGAAGCTTGCAAAAGGAGACATTGTGGTCGGCGGCAAGAATTTCGGCTGCGGTTCTTCGCGTGAGCATGCGCCGCAGGTACTGCAGACAAGCGGAGTCGGCTGTGTGATTGCAGAGAGCTTTGCCCGGATTTTTTACAGGAATGCGCTGAACATAGGCCTTCCGATTGTCGAGGCAAAGGAAGCTGCCAGAGAAATCCGGGAGGGAGACCATGTAAAGGTTGATTTTGATTCAGGTCTCATAACAGATGAAACAAGCGGCAGGACTTATCAGGGACAGCCGTTTCCAGAATTTCTCCAGAAAATGATCGACAAGGGCGGTCTGATTGCCTCATTGAATGCATGATGGGATAGCATGCAAAGACAGTCATCGGATAAAAGAAAGAAGGAGTACGAAATGACCTTATAAGGTCATTTCGTACTCCTTCTGTTTTGTTTTCTCTCCGTCTCCGGAGCGGAGGTTCCGGAGACGGAGAGGCTTTTTCCGGCTAGCGGAGCAGGACATCAAGTATACTTTTAAGATATCCCTGCGCTTTGACAGGGTCGGAAAAAAGTGATTCCTGATAGGGGGTATACATTACCTTTCCCTTGTATTCACGGTACAGCACCGGCGTAAAAACCGGAGAAACCTCAGGAAGAAACAGGCCGTTCTCACGCTGGTAGCAGGTTTTGGCAGTTGCCTTTGTGCGGAAGGCCGGATCTACAAACTCGCCGATGGATTTATGAACAGCCTGGTCCTCAACCGGGAGATAGTAATAGTTTTTGTAATCTGCAAAGAAGTATCTGAGCTCTCCCTCATACAGCTCAATGCAGAGATTCAGGCGGTTCCCGGTAATATTGAGTACTGCACGGCCTCTGGCAAGGTCTACCGGTACCGGAACGGATACCGGTGCCTGGTAGGTAAGGCTCAGAACCTTTGTGCTGCCATCTTCCCGGAGAGAAACCGTGACAATCTCCTGGCTGATCAGCCGGAGATCTCCGGTCAGGAAAGCGGTATAGCTTAAAATAGGCAGAACCGGCGGAAGATTCTCGAGATCCTCTGCATTATGGAGAAGCAGTGTCTCGAGTTTATCTGCCGCATGATCTTTGAGATAATCCTGGTAAATATAAATCAGCTCACCGCCTGTAAAAGGATCCTCGCGATGGATGTGCAGGAAACATTCGCAGGTTTTCAGCCTGTAATTATCGAGACGGAGCAGCTTTTTAAGCGGCTTTAATTTTTTAAAGATATCAAAGGAACGGATTCCGTCAAAACTGTAGGAGAGTCCGTACTGGGCAATCATGGCAGACAGGAACGGAATGTCAAAGCCCTCCCCGTTAAAGCTGATCAGCACTTTTTTCCGGGAGAGGAGGGAAAAGAAGGCATCCAGTACGGGAACCTCGTCTGCAACCGATTCGCAGAAAAACTGCGTGAGCTGCCAGAGGCTGTTGTCTGTTCCGTCTTCTGCCGGTGCGGCATAAGAGAGCACGCCGATGAGATACAGGCCGGATTTCCATGCGGAAAGCCCTGTGGTTTCAATATCAAAAAACAGGATATCCTCCGGATTTCCGATGTCGGTGAGGTCCGGAGAGAGTGAAATACGCTTTGTTCTGGTGATCATTTTCTTTCCTTTTCTGTTTGTATTCAGGTAAAAATCATACCGCAAAACCGTTGTTTTGTACAGAATAAGGAACTGCCGGACGAGGACCCTTTTTCTTGCCTTACCACACCGGATGTGGTAGACTCTTTAGGATTGGAGAGAGATATGATCAGATTTATTCATGGAATTTTGAGAGAGGCGGAAGACGGACTTGTTGTTGTGGAGGCCTCCGGAGTCGGTTACGGCATCCGCGTTCCGCAGTCTGTCCTGGAGGAACTCCCTGCAATAGGCGAGGAGGTCCAGATCTATACATACTTTTCCATCCGTCAGGATGCCATGGAGCTCTTTGGTTTTCTTGCGCCGGAGGACCGGAAGATGTTTGTTCAGCTTCTGAGTGTAAACGGTGTCGGCCCCAAAGGTGCGTTGGCTGTTCTTTCCGCATTGAAACCGGATATGCTCCGGATGGCAATCGTAACGGGGGATGCAAAATCCATTGCCCGTGCGCCGGGAGTCGGACTGAAGACCGCGCAGAGAGTCATCCTGGATCTTAAGGACAAGCTGAATCCGGAGGATGTGCTGCATAATACATTCATGCAGGAAACCGGGCAGAATGCCGGAACAGCCGGGCTGCACAGTGCAGCCAGAGAAGCTGCGGAGGCTCTTGTTGCTCTCGGATATACAAATATAGAGGCCACCCGTGCAGTCAGGAAGGTGGAGATCAGGGAAGGCATGACATCGGACGAGGTCCTGAAGCAGAGTCTCAGGCACCTGTCCTTTATCTGATTACGGATAAGGAAACGGAATGGAACGTCGTATTATAAATACAGATGAAACAACAGAAGACAAAAAACTGGAGCCGAGGATCCGCCCGCAGAAACTTGCGGATTATGTCGGACAGAGCAAACTGAAGGAAATGCTGTCTGTCTATATAGATGCAGCCAGAAACCGCGGACAGTCCCTTGACCATGTGCTGTTTTACGGACCGCCAGGACTTGGCAAGACAACGCTTGCCAATATTATTGCGAATGAACTCGGCGTCAATATCAAGGTGACATCCGGTCCGGCAATTGAAAAGCCCGGAGAGATGGCAGCAATCCTCAACAACCTCTCAGAGGGAGACGTGCTTTTTGTGGATGAGATCCACAGACTGAACCGGCAGGTAGAGGAGGTTCTGTATCCTGCCATGGAGGATTTTGCAATTGATATCATGCTGGGGAAGGATGCCTCGGCAAGATCGATCCGTCTGGATCTGCCGCATTTTACACTGATCGGTGCCACAACCAGGGCCGGACTTCTGAGCGCGCCGCTCAGGGACCGCTTCGGCATTATTGCAAAACTTGAATTTTATAATACTGCGGAGCTTAAAGAAATCGTTCTCCGCTCGGCAAAAGTGCTGGATGTCGAGATTGATGATGAGGGGGCGGAGCGGATTGCACTGCGTTCCAGAGGCACCCCGAGACTTGCCAACCGTCTTTTAAAGAGAGTCCGGGATTTTGCGGATATCAAGTATGACGGCAGGATTACCTGCGAGGTGGCAGATTACGCACTTGATATCCTGGATGTGGATAAGCTGGGGCTTGATCAGAATGACAGAACCTATCTTCTGACGATCATGGAAAAATTCAGCGGCGGTCCGGTCGGGATTGAAACGCTGGCTGCGGCGATCGGGGAGGATTCCGGTACACTGGAGGATGTTTATGAGCCTTATCTTCTTATGAACGGACTCATCAACAGGACACCGCGCGGCAGAGTGGCTACGCAGAATGCCTACAGGCATCTTGGCCTGCCTTATCAGTCTGTCATGGACGGGATTGACTGAAGCCGGAAGAAAAATATTATTTGGATATCAGAAGCAGCAGAAAATTTGAATATCAGAAACAGCAGGAAAAATGAGCATAACAGAGAATACTGTTTATGAAAGTGCCGGCAGAGATGCCGGCAGGGGGAAGACAATGGCAGACAAGAATACCGTGGAAGTAGTTATTGATGGAAAGATTTATCAGCTGAGCGGAGCAGAATCCGAGGTATATCTGCAGCAGGTGGCCAGCTATCTGAATGGAAAGATCACTTCCATCAAGCGGGAGGTCAGAAGCTACGGAAAGCTGGATGATTCTCTCAAGGCACTGCTCCTGGAAATCAATATCTGTGATGATTATTTCCGCCAGCAGGCAGAGACACGCAAGGCAAAGAAGGAAATGGATGATCAGGAGCGGGAGGCGTATTCCGCAAAGCATGATCTGATCAATATGCAGATGAAACTGGAAGGGGCTTTGAAGCAGCTTGAGGAAACCCAGAAGGCTTATGCCGAGCTTGCGGCCAGAAACAAAGCACTTGAGCTGAGAAACAAGGGACATGAATGACCAGACAGAATAAATATGGCGGGCATTCCGGCAGGGCGGAGCTGCTTGCTCCAGCAGGCTCATTCCAGTCAGTGGTGGCAGCGGTAAATGCCGGTGCGGATGCGGTTTACATGGGCGGGCGCCGGTTCGGCGCCAGGGCGTATGCGGAATCCGCGGAAGCAGAGACTGAGGATATGGTGCTTGAAGCAATCCGCTACTGTCATCTTTTCAATGTAAAACTTTATATAACCGTAAACGTACTCTTTAAGGATGCAGAACTTAAAGAGCTTTTTTCATACATAAAACCGTATTATGAGGCGGGTGCGGACGGTCTGATCGTACAGGATCTTGGGGCTGTAAAAATGCTCCGGGAATGGTTCCCCGACCTGGATATCCATGCTTCCACACAGATGACAATTACCGGTACGCAGGGGGCGGTACTGGCCCGGAAGCTGGGGATGACAAGAGCCGTACTGGCCAGGGAGCTGAGTCTTGCAGAAATCGGCAGGATCCATGCTGCAGCAGGCATCGAGCTGGAGGTATTTATCCACGGCGCGATGTGCTACAGCTACAGCGGAGCCTGCTTCATGTCCTCTCTCCTCGGCGGAAGATCAGGAAACAGGGGGAGATGTGCCGGTACCTGCCGCCTCTGCTATGAAGCGGCAGGACGGAAGGGCTATTATCTCAGCATGAAGGATATGTCTGTTATCGAAATGCTGCCGGAACTGCTTTCTGCAGGTGCGTATTCCTTTAAGATTGAAGGAAGAATGAAAACACCTCTTTATACGGCAGGAGTGGTTTCTGTATACCGGAAATATCTGGATCTGGCGCTGGAGAATCCGGAGCACTATAAGACAGAAACCCGGGATTTGCGGATTCTGCAGGAAATGTTTGACAGAGGCGGTACAGCTTCCTATCTGAAACAGCACAACGGGCAGGATATGATTGCCGTTTCGGAAAAGAAATTCCGGCCGGAAAACAGGGAAATCACGGAGCAGATCCGTACACAGTTCCTGGAGACAGACCGCAGGCTTCCGCTGGAAGCTTTTCTTAAGCTTCATCCGCAGGAAAAGGCAGAACTTATACTGACGGATCAGGATGGCATTTCCGTATCCTGTACTTCCGAGGATGATGTACAGCCAGCGGAGAGCCGTCCGATTCTTAAGGAGGATGCTGCAAAGCAGATTAAAAAGTCCGGCGGTACAGCATTTGAGATTACAGATGTAACGGTTCAGATGGATGAAGCGGTTTTTATACCGCTCGGAAAGCTGAACCAGCTGAGACGGGAC
>CAZPEW010000151.1:0-6250 GCA_964585695.1 uncultured Lachnospiraceae bacterium | reverse complement strand
CGCCTTAATTTTGCGCTGCCGCCTGCAAGGATAGAAGAAGCCTTTGCAAGGCTGAAAAAATATGTTTTTGCCGACTGAGCTGCAGCCGGCAGGATGTAAAGGAAACGCCTCTGCCGTCCGGCAGAGGCGTTTCTTCTGTATGGGGTACACTATAAAAGATGTGTGTAAGGAATTGGTAATGACATAAAAACAATACAAATTTTTAATTGTGCGTACAAATAGAACTATTTAATTAAATTTGTATTTCCCTATTGACTTCTGAAAAGAATAAGACTATATTGATTTTATGAAATATGAACAATAAACAAAGAGATTTATAAAATTTAATGTTCATAATTTAATATAACGGGCCGTGATCCTTTTTGACGACAATAATTTTAACGAATACAAATTTACGCGTTGTGCGTGAATTGTAAATACAAATCAGAAGCGGGAGGATTTACAAATGAAAAGAAAAATGCTTAGTGTAGTACTGGGAGCTGCAATGGCAGCATCGCTCCTTGCCGGATGCGGAAGCTCTGCATCGACAACTACAGCAGCGGCAACAACAGCGGCAGCAGCTGAGACCACAAAGGCAGCAGCTGAAACAACAGCGGCAGTTACAACAGTTGCATCAGCCGAGGAAGCAGCAACAACGGCAGCAGCCGGTGCGGCAAGCGGTGAAGTTACTACTGTCGGGTTCGTACAGGTAGGACATGAGTCTGACTGGCGTACAGCTTCTACAAAGTCAGTACAGGCAGCATTCTCAAAGGAAAACGGATTTGATCTCCAGTTTGTAGACTGCGATAATGATTCCAAGAAGCAGATTGATGCAGTACGTAACTTTATTCAGCAGGATGTTGATTACATCGTTATCGACCCGATCGTAGCAACAGGGTGGGATACGGTTCTGACAGAAGCACAGACTGCACAGATTCCGGTTATCGTTATTGACCGTACGATTGATGATTCTGATAAATATGTAGCATGGATCGGCACAGAGACAAAGAATGAGGGACTTGCTTCCGGCGCATGGCTTGAAGCTTATGCGGCACAGAAGGGTATCAAGGATCTCAATATCCTGATCATTGAAGGAACCACAGGTTCTTCAGCACAGATCGGACGTTCAGATGGATTTATGGCATATGCAGACAAGAACAAGTGGAATGTACTTGATCATCAGACAGGTGATTTCACACAGGATGGCGGCCAGAAGGTTATGGAATCTTTCTGCAAGTCCTATGCAGGCAAGTTCAATGTAGTTGTATGTCAGAATGATAACGAAGCATTCGGCGCTATGGATGCAATGAAGGCAGCCGGTGTCAAGTATGGTACAAAGGGCGACGTTATTGTTATTTCCTATGATGCATGCAAGGCAGGACTTCAGAAGACAATGGACGGCGAGATCAATGCAGACTTCCAGTGCAACCCGCTGCAGGGACCTGACTGCGCAAAGATCGTTGCTGATCTTGCAGCTGGCAAGCAGGTTGAGAAGAAGACCTACATGGCAGAGCCTTGGTATGTAAGTGAAGATACTCTTAAGAATGTAACCTATACAAATGCAGCCGGCAAGGAAGTTACTGAGGATCTGATCCCTGTTACACAGGATATCGTAGATGCAGGTTACTAAAAAGCAGTAAGATTTTAAAAGTTATGAAGTAAAATAGACCAGCCGCACTACGGCATGCCTGATTGCAGAGCGTGCCGAGGGGGAAAAGCCCGGCGCTGCGACAATTATTTGCTTCGATGAGCAGGGGCGGATCCAGATGACGGATGCCGCCCCGTTTTATGAAAATAATGCAGTATCATAATACGGCAGAGGAAGCATTCACGGAAAAGGAGTATCGACTCATGGAAGATAAAAAGGTTTTGATTTCTATGCGTGATATCACAAAAAAGTTCCCAGGGGTTGTAGCTCTGGACCATGCGGAACTGACGATTAACAGCGGAGAAATTCACGCACTGATGGGAGAGAACGGTGCCGGCAAATCCACCATTATCAAATGCCTGACCGGCGTATATGAGCGGGACGGCGGTGAAGTCCATATGGACGGCATTGAGGGAAACATCTACAACCACTCTACAAAAGATGCGCAGAAAATCGGCATTGCGACTGTATACCAGGAAGTGAATCTCTGCCCGAATCTGAGCGTTGCGGAGAATCTGTATATCGGCCGTGAGCCGGTGACAAAAATGGGGACGATCGACTGGAAAGAGATGAACCGGAGAGCAGCTGCTCTGATGGAGAGCCTGCAGATTAACGTTGAAGTTACCAAGACGCTTGAAAATTATTCGATTGCAATACAGCAGATGGTTGCCATTGCAAGAGCGGTCGATATGGAATGCAAGGTGCTGATCCTGGATGAGCCGACATCCTCGCTGGATGACCGTGAGGTGGAAAAACTTTTCGGACTTATGAAAGATCTACGCGCAAAAGGCGTCGGAATTCTGTTTGTGACGCATTTCCTTGAGCAGGTATATGAAGTCTGCGACAGAATTACGGTTATGCGGAACGGCAAGTTTGTAGGCGATTATGCAATTGCGGATCTGCCGAGGATGAAGCTGGTATCTGCCATGCTGGGCAAGGATCTTGATGATCTTGCTGCAATTAAAAATGAGGGAAGTGCAACAACAAGCGATGAGGTTATGCTTGATGCAGAGGGGCTGAGCCACAAGGGAACCATCCAGCCTTTTAATTTCAAGATCCACAAAGGCGAGGTTGTCGGACTGACAGGACTTCTCGGCAGCGGCAGAAGTGAAATGGTGCGCTGCATTTACGGAGTTGACAAGGCACAGACCGGCACAATCACAATGAAGGGAAAACTGTTAAAAATACATTCTGTCATTGATTCCATCAAGGCAGGCATGGGATTCCTTCCGGATGACCGTAAGGCAGACGGCTGTATCGCAAGTCTTTCCATCCGTGAGAATATTATCCTTGCACTGCAGGCAAGAAACGGAGTGTTCAAGGCTCTGCCGATGCAGAAGCAGATTGAAATTTCAGATAAATTCATCAAGCTTCTCCAGATCAAGACACCGTCCAGGGAAACACCGCTGAGTCAGCTGTCCGGCGGCAACCAGCAGAAGGTTATTCTTGCACGCTGGCTTTGCACACATCCGGATTTCCTGATACTGGACGAGCCGACAAGAGGTATTGATATCGGTACCAAGACAGAATTCCAGAAGCTGGTGCTCCAGTTTGCGTCAGAGGGCATGAGTGTTGTTTTCATTTCTTCAGAGATTGAGGAGATGCTCCGTACCTGCACGAGAATGTGCGTATTGCGTGACGGCAGGAAGGTCGGGGAAATTGATTCCAAGAACGGAGAGCTGACGCAGGAGAATGTAATGGCGGCGATAGCAGGAGGTGTACAGAAATGAAATTGAAACAGCTGACAAAGCATGATCTGTTTATGCCGATTTTTTGTATGATTCTGGTACTGCTGATCAACCTGTTCAAGGATCCTGGATTTTTCAGCGTTTCCATCAATAACGGCGTACTTTTCGGCCGGCTTATCGATGTATTCAACCGGGGAAGCGAGATTGCAATTCTTGCGGTAGGCCAGACACTGGTCGTTGCGGTATCGGCAGGAACCGATATCTCTGTCGGATCAGTTATGAGCCTCGCTGCCTGCGGCGGATGCGTAGTGCTGACCGGATACGGAAATACAAGTGTCACTTCTGTAATTGCGCCGATCTGGCTTGGAATACTGGCCGGTACACTGCTTGGCGGCGTATGCGGTGCATTTAACGGAATTCTTGTTTCAAAGCTTAAGATCCAGGCAATGGTTGCAACACTGATCCTTTTTACGGCAGCGAGAGCCATCGGGCTTCTGATCTGCAATAACCAGATCAGCTATATCCGGTATGAACCGTATAAATATCTTGGCAACTTCCTGCCGGGATGCCCGGTTCCGACCCCGATTCTTGTTACGATCATTATCATAGCGATTGCAACACTGCTTCTGAAAAAAACATCACTTGGACTTTATATACAGTCTGTCGGTATTAACAACAGAGCGGCTACAATTTCCGGCATCAATTCAGATATGATCTGCTTTGCCTGCTATGTAATCTGCGGTTTATGTGCAGGTATTGCGGGAATGATTTCTTCCTCCCGTATTTATTCGGCTGATTCCAATAATATCGGACTGAATTTTGAACTGGATGCCATTCTCTCTGTTGCTTTGGGCGGCAACAGTCTCGGCGGCGGCAAATTCAATATGGCGGGCTCCATCATCGGCGCCTATACCATTCAGGCAATTACCACCACGCTTCTTGCCATGGGCATTTCCACGGACCAGGCACCGGTTGTCAAAGCCATCATCGTTGTCATCATCGTTGTGGTACAGGCACCGACATTCAAGGCATGGATGAAAAAGAAGAAAGAAGCTAAAGCATTAACAGGAAAGGAGATGGCTGTATGATGTCCGATAAAAAAAACAAAGCTGCCGGCAGGAAAAAAATTGACAGCAATAACCTGCTTCTCCTGATTACAAGTGCTCTTTTTATCACGATGTATGCAATCGGCTGTGCAATTTATGCCAATAAAGGATTTTCACATTTTCAGACTTTTTTAAATCTGCTTATCAACAATGCAGGACTGATCTGTGTGGCCTGCGGCATGACCTGCGTTATGCTGACGGGGGGCATTGATATTTCCGTAGGTTCTCTGATTGCAATGGACTGTACAATCCTTGCAGATGGAATGGCAGTAAAGCATCTGCCGTGCATCCCGCTGCTGATTTTTGTACTGCTCATCGGTCTTCTGTTTGGCTATATCCAGGGCTATCTTGTGAGCTATCTTAACATCCAGCCGTTTATTGTTACCATGGCGGGCATGTTCTTTGCGAGAGGCATGACGGCAGTTATCAACACAAATCAGATTTCCATTACCGAGGAAGCCAATCCTATGTTTTATGGCTGGGCCAATACGGCGATCAATCTTCCGGCTTTCCTTGGATATTCGACTAAAAAAGGACTGCGGATTCCTTTTATACGTCCTACGGTTATTATTGCATTGGCAGTGGTAGTTGTGATATTCTTTATCCTCAGATATACAAAATTCGGTCGTATTCTGTATGCGGTTGGCGGCAGTGAGGTATCCGCAAACATGATGGGCCTGAATGTAAAGAAGACAAAGCTGAAGGCTTATATACTTTCCTCATTCCTCTGCTCGATCGGCGGCATCCTGTATTGTCTTAACACCATGACAGGCTCTGTACAGCAGGCGAGAGGCTTTGAGATGAATGCAATCGCATCTGCGGTTATCGGCGGTACGCTCCTGACCGGCGGTGTCGGAAATGTCATCGGTTCTCTGTTCGGCGTGCTGATTACAGGTACGATCAATACACTGGTTACCACAAACGGAAAACTGCTTTCCAGCTGGTCTAACATTGCGACGGCAGCTCTCCTTTGCTTCTTTATCCTGTTACAGAGTATATTTGCCTTTGTAAAGAACCGG
This sequence comes from uncultured Lachnospiraceae bacterium, assembly GCA_964585695.1. Classification (GTDB taxonomy): domain Bacteria; phylum Bacillota; class Clostridia; order Lachnospirales; family Lachnospiraceae; genus Oribacterium. The sequence continues at coordinate 810 of CAZPEW010000151.1, read as the reverse complement.
AGGAAATAATGCCTGGGGGCGGCTTGCGCAATCCCGCCGGCTTTCTTCTGAAAATAGAAACGGGAAAGGGTGCTGTTATGGAAAAAAGCCCAAAATACCTTAAGGTTATGGACTGGATCCGGAGTGAAATTGAAAGAGGAACACTGAAAGAAGGGGACAGACTTAATACTGAATATGAACTGAGCGAGATGTTCGGCGTCTCGCGGCAGACAGTGCGCCATGCGATCGGAGAACTGGAGAATGCACATGTAGTTACAAGAATCCAGGGCAGCGGAACATATGTCGGCAGTGCAGAATTCGGCGAGAAGACGGCAGAACGCGGCAGAAGCATGAATATTGCCGTGATCAGCACTTATGTGGATTCATATATTTTTCCGAAGACAATACGCGGTCTGGAAAAGGAGCTCGCAAAGCACGGATATTCCATGCAGATTTCCTTTACCAACAATAATACAGACCGGGAACATCAGATTCTGGAAGACATTATTGCAAGGGACAGCATTGATGGTCTGATTGTAGAGGGATCCAAAAGTGCTCTGCCGAATCCGAACCTGGATTACTACCGGCAGCTCTCGGAACGGCATATTCCGATTATTTTCTTTAATACATCTTATCCGTGCCTGAATCTGCCATGTGTTTCGCTGGATGACAGGACTGTTTCCAGAAATGCGGTGAGACTGCTTACTGCGGCGGGACATGAAAAGATAGCAGGAATATTCAAACTGGATGACGGCCAGGGACACCTGCGTTATGCGGGCTATCAGGAAGCGCTTAAAGAGGCCGGGCTTTGCGCGGACGAGCGGGCAGTAT
>CAZPEW010000150.1:2511-6267 GCA_964585695.1 uncultured Lachnospiraceae bacterium | reverse complement strand
CTACCTGGCAAAGCGTGATGCCGAGTGGATGGGCAAGGTACATGAGTTCCTCGGCCTCACCGTCGGTGTTGTTCTTAACCAGATGACAACAGAGGAGAGACAGGCGGCATATGCCTGCGATATTACCTATGTTACCAATAATGAACTTGGCTTTGATTACCTCCGTGATAACATGGCCATCTATAAAAAGCAGCAGGTTCTGAGAGGCCTGCATTACTGCATCATTGATGAGGTCGATTCTGTTCTGATTGATGAAGCAAGAACACCTCTTATTATTTCCGGTCAGTCAGGAAAGTCCACAAAGCTGTATGAGGTCTGCGATGTTCTTGCAAGACAGCTGCAGAGAGGTGAGGAGAGCGCCGAGTTCTCAAAGATCAATGCAATCCTCGGAGAGGAAATTGAGGAAAGCGGAGATTTCATTGTAAATGAAAAGGAAAAGACCGTCAATCTGACACAGGAAGGTGTCAAAAAGGTTGAGGAATTCTTCCATATTAAGAATCTTGCCGATGCGGAGAACCTGGAAATCCAGCACTGCATTATTCTTGCACTGCGTGCAAACAATCTGATGGCGCGTGACAAGGACTATGTTGTAAAGGATGACGAGGTTCTGATTGTCGATGAATTTACCGGACGAATCATGCCGGGCCGCCGTTACAGCGATGGCCTCCACCAGGCGATTGAGGCAAAGGAGCACGTAAATGTAAAGCGTGAGTCAAAGACGCTTGCAACCATTACCTTCCAGAATTTCTTTAATAAATTCGAGAAGAAAGCCGGTATGACCGGTACCGCACAGACGGAGGAAAAAGAGTTCCGTAATATCTACTTTATGGATGTTATCTGCATTCCTACGAATGTACCTGTAATCCGGCAGGATCTGGATGATGCCGTATACAAGACCAAGAAGGAAAAATTCGAGGCGGTTGTTGAGGAAATTGTTGCTGCACATGCCACAGGCCAGCCTGTGCTTGTCGGCACAATTACAATCGAGACATCGGAAATGCTTTCCGGAATGCTGAAAAGAAGAGGCATCAGGCATAATGTCCTGAATGCAAAGTTCCATGAGCAGGAGGCTGCAATTGTTGCAGAAGCCGGCGTCCATGGTGCAGTAACCATTGCAACCAACATGGCAGGCCGTGGTACCGATATCAAGCTGGATCCGGAGGCAAGAGCTGCCGGCGGTCTCAGAATCATCGGTACAGAGCGCCATGAATCCAGACGTATTGACAACCAGCTCCGCGGACGTTCAGGCAGACAGGGAGATCCGGGTATTTCCCAGTTTTATATTTCTCTCGAGGATGATCTCATGAGACTGTTCGGTTCCGAGAGACTGATGTCCATGTTCGAGACACTGGGCGTTCCGGACGGCGAGCAGATTCATCATAAGATGCTTTCGTCCGCGATCCGTAAGGCACAGGAAAAGATCGAGCTGAACAACTACGGCATCCGTGAGAACCTTCTGAAATATGATGAAGTAAACAACGAACAGAGAGACGTCATTTATGAGGAGCGCGAGCGTGTTCTGGAAGGTGACAACATGCGTCCGCTGATTGTACGCTTCATTACGGATATTGTGGACAGTTCCATTGACGCGAATGTCGGCGACGACACAACAGCCAAGGACTGGGATCTGCAGGGACTGAATGACACGCTGATGAATATCATTCCGATTCCTAAGCTGCAGCTGACAGAAGAACAGTTCAGCAGCATGACAAAGAATGAGTTCAAGCAGCTGCTCAAGGAAGAAGCCATGAAGCTCTATGAGCAGAAGGAGGCGGAATTCCCTAATCCGGAGCAGATGAGAGAAGTAGAGCGTGTTATTCTGCTCAAGGTAATTGACCAGAAATGGATGAACCATATTGATGATATGGATATCCTGCGTGACGGAATCGGACTGCAGGCCTACGGGCAGAAAGATCCGCTGGTTGAGTATAAGATTACAGGCTATTCGATGTTTGAGGAAATGACACGTTCCATCCAGGAGGAAACAGTCAGGATCCTGTATCACATCAAGATTGAGCAGAAGGTAGAGCGTGAGCAGGTAGCCCAGCCTACCGGAACAAACCGGGACGAGAGTGCTGTTCAGACACCTAAGAGACGTCAGGTTAAGAAAATCTATCCGAATGACCCGTGTCCATGCGGATCCGGAAAGAAATTCAAACAGTGCCACGGCCGCGAGATTTATCAGAAAATGCTGAATCAGCAGGCAGCCCAGGGCGCAGCAGAGAGAGCCAAAGAACATGAAATGAAGGAGATTCTCGATGAGAATGCATCCGAGGACAAGGGGTAATCATGATTGAATTTGATCAGTTCAAGTATGAACTGGGCACCAAAGCACAGGCTTTAAAGGATCTTGGCGCATCACTTGATCTGGAGAATAAAAAGAAAAGAATCACCGAGCTTGACCGCATGATGGAGGAGCCTGATTTCTGGGTGGATCCTGAGAAGGCGAACAGGCTTTCCATGGAGTGCAAGCATTTAAAGGATGATGTCAGCAGCTATAAGAAGCTCAGTCAGGAGTATGATGATATCGGCGCTCTGATCGAGATGGGAAACGACGAGGATGACGCCAGCGTGATCCCGGAGATCCGGGAAATGCTTGACCGTTTTGCGGAAACACTCGATACCATGAGTACGAGACTTCTGCTTTCCGGTGAGTATGATGCAATGAATGCGATTCTGCGCCTGAATGCCGGCGCAGGCGGAACAGAATCCTGCGACTGGTGCGGCATGCTTTACCGTATGTATACGAGATGGGCAGAGCAGCACGGTTTTACCATAAAGATACTGGATTATCTTGAGGGTGATGAAGCCGGCGTAAAATCAGTTACCATGGAGATTGACGGGGATTATGCCTACGGATATCTGCGTTCGGAAAGCGGTATCCACAGACTGGTACGTATTTCGCCTTTCAATGCGCAGGGTAAGCGGCAGACTTCTTTTGTTTCCTGCGATGTCATGCCGGATATTGAGACGGATATTGATATCGAGATCCGGGATGAGGACCTTAAGATGGAAGTATTCCGTTCATCAGGTGCAGGCGGCCAGCATATCAACAAGACATCCTCTGCGGTAAGACTGATTCACCTGCCGACAGGTCTGGTGGCAGCCTGCCAGGAGGAGAGATCACAGCTTCAGAACCGCAATAAGGCTCTGCAGATGCTGAAGGCAAAGCTGTATCTGAGAGAGAAGGCGGAGCAGGAAGCAATGATCGCCGGCATCCGCGGTGAAGTCAAGGAGAACGGCTGGGGGTCCCAGATCCGTTCCTATGTACTGCAGCCGTATCGTATGGTGAAGGATCTCCGTACGGGTGAGGAAACCGGAAATACGGACGCTGTGCTGGATGGCAGCATTGATCGGTTTATTACGGCATATCTTAAATGGATGCAGCTGGGATGCCCCGACAGAAAAGTACAGGGCAGTGATTAACGGAGCGGGTATGAGCAGAGAATCGGATTATTTTGTCGTCCGTACCAAGGCTTTGCCGGAGGTTCTTAAAAAGGTAGTAGAAGTAAAAAAACTACTGGAGTCGGAAAATGGCATCAGCATTGCGGAGGCAACTGAGAAGGCGGGGATTTCAAGATCTTCCTTTTACAAGTATAAGGACGATATTTTTCCGTTTTATGACAGCGCAAAAGGAAAAACGATCACTCTGGTGATCCAGATGGTGGATGAACTTGGTTTTCTGTCAAAGATCTGTTCTAAAATTGCGGAATATCATGCCAATATTCTGACCATCCATCAGTCCATACCTGTCAA
>CAZPEW010000150.1:600-2501 GCA_964585695.1 uncultured Lachnospiraceae bacterium | reverse complement strand
AGTATAGAGGTTGACAATTATACGGAAGACATTTCCGATATGATTCTGGAAATCGAAACCATGGACAAAGTGCAGTATGTCAAGAGTCTTGCCCAGGAAAACACACCTGGCTGACAGGATACAGGCAGTATGGTTTATCGCTTTGCGGAAAGGATTCCGAAACGGCTTTTTAAGAAAAGACAAAGGGGAGAGAGATTATGAAGATCGCAATTATGGGTTATGGAACCATCGGCTCCGGTGTTGCAGAGGTGATCCGGATCAATCAGGATCAGATTCAGAAAAAGGTCGGAGAGGCAATTGAACTGAAATATGTCCTGGATCTCCGTGATTCCATTCCGGAAGATAATGATAAGCTGATTCATGATTTCTCTGTTATTGAGAATGATGATGAGGTGCGGCTGGTGGTTGAAACCATGGGCGGCATCCATCCTGCATATGAATTTGTAAAGGCATCTCTTGAGAAAGGCAAGCATGTAATCACATCCAATAAAGCATTGGTAGATGCATGCGGCTCCAAGCTTATACGTACAGCCAGAGAGAATCACTGCAATTTCTTTTTTGAGGCATCTGTAGGCGGCGGTATTCCGGTTATCCGTACCATCTATCATAATTACGCCGGCGAGAATCTCACGGAAATCACAGGTATTCTTAATGGAACTACCAATTTCATTCTTACCAAGATGAGAGAAAACGGTGCCGGATTTGAGGAGACATTAAAGGAGGCACAGCGTCTCGGTTATGCAGAGCGCGATCCGTCTTCAGACATTGACGGTTTTGATACTTCCCGCAAGACAGCCATCCTCCTTTCCATGGCTTCAGGAAACCGCTGCAGACATGAGGATATTTATACAGAAGGCATCCGTACTGTTACAAAAGAAGATATTGAATATGCAAATGTTCTTGATTTTGTCATTCGTCTGATCGGTTCTGTGCAGGTTGTAGAGGACAAATATTTTGCATATGTCATCCCGATGATGATCGGCAAAACAGATCCTCTGTATGCGGTGGACGGAGTATACAATGGTATCCGTATAGTGGGCAACTGTCTCGGAACAACGATGCTGTACGGCATGGGAGCCGGCAAGCTTCCTACGGCAGCGGCAGTTGTTTCCGACATTATTGCAGCAGTAAGGCATAAGGATAATTTCCAGGGCATCGGCTGGTCGGAAAAGATGATCGAGATCGAGCCGATGGGCAGCAATGCCTTCCGCTACTTTGTGAGAGTAGAAGGTACTCCGGATGAGGCTGCAGGAGAGATTCAGAAGCTTTTCCTGAATGACGGCACAGAATTGAAACCGATTACACTGCACGGCAGAAAAGATGAATTCGGATTTATGACAGATGTAATGTTTGAATCCGATTTTGTGGAGAATTTAAAGGAGTTTGAGGAAGTTACAGGCCGGAGAATCTTCCACTTCATGCGTACAGAGCAGGAGTCACAGAAATGATTTTTGAGAGCAGTTCGAGCGGCGAGACCTTTGCCTTAGGGCAGAGGCTCGGCACTGCGGCACGTCCCGGTGAGATCTATTGTCTGGACGGAGACCTTGGTGTCGGCAAAACCGTATTTACGCAGGGCTTTGCAAAAGGACTGGGGGTAACCGATATTGTGGATTCCCCGACGTTCACAATTGTAAAGGAATATGAAGGCAGAATTCCGCTGTATCATTTTGATGTCTACAGACTTGGGGACAGCAGTGAGATGGAGGAAATCGGCTACGAGGATTATTTCTACGGAAACGGAGTAACAATTATCGAGTGGCCGGAAAGAATTGAGGATCTGATTCCGCAGGATGCGAGACGGATCAGGATCTTTAAGGATCTTGACAGGGGGTTTGATTACCGCAGGATCGAGGTTCTATAGAGAAAGGATACAGATGCTGACATTAGGAATTGATTCATCA
>CAZPEW010000150.1:0-590 GCA_964585695.1 uncultured Lachnospiraceae bacterium | reverse complement strand
ACCGCTTCCGCGGCACTTATGGAAGATGGCGTTGTTCTTTCGGAATATTCCGCAAATATAGGTCTTACACATTCTCAGACACTGCTTCCGATGGTGGCTGAGATTTTTTCTCGTACAGGGAGGAAGCCGGAGGAACTGTCTCTGATTGCGGTCAGTGCAGGTCCCGGTTCCTTTACGGGCCTCAGGATCGGCGCCGCAACCGGCAAGGGGATTGCGCTGGCCTATCGGATTCCGATGGCGGAAATCAGTACACTGGAGGGACTTGCCTTCAATGTACGGGAATGTGAGGCACACATCCACCCGATTATGGATGCCCGCCGGAATCAGGTATATACGGCTGAATTTGCAGACGGAAAGCTGATCGGTGAGGAGGAAGCCATTTCTGTTGAAACGCTGACAGAAAGAATCAATCAGGCAGGCGGCAGACATCTTTTTCTGGGAGATGCGGTACCTGTTTATAAAGAATACCTGGAGGCGCACCTTAAGGTACAGCATGCCTATGCGGGTCCGGGCAACAGTCTGCAGAGAGCGGCATCTGTAGCTGCGCTGGGAGAAAAATGGCGTGGTGCGGGCGAGGACAATCAGGATGT
>CAZPEW010000149.1:0-6358 GCA_964585695.1 uncultured Lachnospiraceae bacterium | reverse complement strand
CATTGTGGCGGTCCGCTGTCTGATGGAAAGAGTGCATCCTAAAAACGGACGTGCCTATGCCGAGAGTCTCGGGATCACTTCGCTGGTCGATGATGACGAGAACGGTGCGCTGGCACTGGGAGGACTTACGAAGGGTGTCAGCAATCTGGAGCTTACGCAGGCATACGGTGCGATCGCAAACGGCGGCAAGCTGAATAAAGCAAGATTCTTTACAAAGATAGAGGACCAGGACGGCAAAGTTCTGATTGATACAACAAAGGATGAAGCAAAACAGGTGATGTCGGAGGATACGGCATGGCTTCTTACAGATGCCATGAGCCAGTCCATGAAGCCGAACCGGGCGTTTTCCAGCGGTGACATGAATGTAAATTCCACTTCCACAAGAGCTTCCTTTGACGGGATGAGCCTTGCAGGCAAGTCCGGTACAACAACCAATAACAACGATATCTGGTTTGAGGGTTTCTCTCCTTATTACATAGCCGGTATCTGGGGAGGCTGCGATGACAACCAGTCGCTTAAGGATACCAAAACCGGAGAATATAACGGCGGAACCGGCTATCACAAGGATATCTGGAAAAAAATCATGTCCCGTATCCATGCAGGCATGACGGATCCGGGCTTTACAAAGCCGTCGGACATTGTGGAAGCCGAGGTCTGCAGGAAATCCGGCCTGCTTCCTACATCGGGCTGCTACCGGGATCCGAGAGGCAGTGCGGTTATTACGGAATATTTTGCACCGGGTACGGTGCCGACGGAGGACTGTGATCATCACAAGCGCTGGGGCGGCATCATCCCTCCGGAGGGAGAGGAAGACAAATATACAGATGACAACCGGTATTCCTATTATGAGGAATCCGAGACAGCTGCTCATGGAGGCGGCAGTGCGAATGCAGAAACAGCCGCGGCTCCTGAGGTGAATACGGAGGCTCCGCAGCCGGAGACAGCTGCACAGGAAGGTCCGGGTGCCGGTATTCCGGCGGCAGACAGCCAGCAGCCGGCTGTGGATGGTTAGGACGGGTATGAAATATATCGGAAGTTACGGCAGCGGCGGATACGAGGAAAAGAAATCCCGTTTTATCGGGGAGGTTTTTCCTGTGCACCGGGAGGAAGAGGTACAGGCACAGCTGAATGCAGTCCGCAAAAAGTACTATGATGCACGGCATCACTGCTATGCCTATGTAATCGGTCCGGAATATCAGATTGTAAGGCAGTCCGATGATGGGGAACCGTCCCAGACAGCAGGGCTGCCGATCCTCAATGTACTGAAGGGTGCGGAAATCCATGATGCGCTTCTCGTCGTGACGAGATATTTCGGCGGCACGCTGCTCGGAACGGGCGGACTGGTCCGCTCGTATACGGCGGCAGCCAGGGCGGCACTGGAAAATGCAGACATCCTTACGGCAGTAACCGGTTTCCGGGCAGAAGCAGAAATCGGCTATGAGCTGCTGCAGCGGCTCCGGTATCTCGCAGAGGGACTTAAGGTCCGGGAGGAAAAAATTGATTATCTGGAAAAGGTCAGAATTTCCTGGCTGGTCCCCGCGGAAGCGATGGAAAAGTTTCAGAAGCAGGTACAGGAAGCCTCCGGCGGAAGTGTTGTACTTGCAATCAGCAAAGCACAGTGGTATAATTCGTAAGGTTTTTTGGCCGGAGACTCTGATTTCCGGCATTTTGGAGAGTACATTCGTGAGAATGTTGTATGTGCAGTTGCCTTTTTGAGGCAGAGGGAAGTTAATTAATGATTCAGAAGAGAGAAGATGTCAGAAACGTAGCCATTATTGCCCATGTCGATCACGGCAAAACGACTTTGGTAGATGAGCTTTTAAAGCAGTCAGGTGTATTCAGAGACAATCAGGATGTCGGCGTCCGCGTCATGGACTCCAATCCGATTGAGAGAGAAAGAGGAATTACCATCCTTTCCAAAAACACTGCTGTTACCTATAAAGGAACAAAGATTAATATTGTAGATACCCCGGGCCATGCTGATTTCGGCGGCGAAGTAGAACGTATCCTTAAGATGGTAAACGGTGCCATCCTTCTGGTTGATGCATTTGAGGGACCGATGCCGCAGACGAGATTTGTACTGCAGAAGGCACTTGATCTCGGTCTTCCGGTTGTTGTCTGCATCAACAAGATTGATAAGCCGAATGCAAGACCTAAGGAAGTTGAGGATGAGGTTCTTGAGCTGATGATGGATCTTAATGCATCCGATGCACAGCTTGACTGTCCTTTCCTGTATGCGTCCTCAAAGCTGGGCTTTGCCAAAAAGAATCTTGAGGATCCGGATGTGGATATGGGACCTCTTTTTGAGACCATTCTGGAATCCATCCCGGCACCGGAAGGCGATCCGGAAGCACCTACACAGATGCTGGTTTCCACAATCGACTACAATGAGTTTGTCGGCCGTATCGGTATCGGCAAGGTTGAGAACGGTTTCATCCGTGTGAACCAGGATGCGCTGGTTGTAAATCACCATGATCTTACGAAGCGCCAGAAGGTCAGAGTCACAAAGCTTTATGAGTTTGACGGACTGAAGAGAATCGATGTGCAGGAAGCCAAATTCGGTTCCATCGTTGCGGTATCCGGTATTGAGGATCTGCATGTCGGCGATACCATCTGTACAGAGCAGAACCCGACCGCCATTCCTTTCCAGAAGATTTCCGAGCCGACCATTTCGATGGACTTTATCGTAAATGATTCGCCGCTTGCCGGAACCGAGGGCAAATGGGTTACTTCCAGACATATCCGTGACAGACTTTTCCGTGAGCTGAATACCGATGTTTCTCTCCGCGTGGAGGAGACAGACAGCGCAGACCGCTTTAAGGTATCCGGCAGAGGTGAGCTCCACCTGTCCGTGCTGGTTGAGTCCATGCGCAGAGAGGGCTTTGAGTTTGCCGTATCCAAGGCAGAGGTTATCTACCGGACAGATGAGGCCGGCAGAAAGACAGAGCCTATGGAAATTGCCTTTATTGATGTGCCGGAGGACTGTACCGGTTCTGTTATCCAGAAGCTGTCCCAGCGTATGGGTGTGCTGAACGGTATGAGCCAGCTTGCCAGCGGCTATACAAGACTTGAGTTTGAGATCCCGTCAAGAGGTCTGATCGGCTACAGAGGAGAGTTCCTGACCGATACCAAGGGAAACGGAATCCTCAATACCGAGTTTGACGGATACGGCCCGTACAAGGGTGAAATGATGTACCGTCATACCGGATCGCTGATTGCTTATGAGAGCGGCGAGGCAATTACCTACGGCCTTTTCAATGCACAGGCAAGAGGAACTCTTTTCATCGGGCCTGGCGAGAAGGTATACGGCGGCATGGTTATCGGACAGTGTCCTAAGTCAGAGGATGTAGAGGTGAATGTCTGCAAGACAAAGCATCTTTCCAATACACGTACGTCTTCTTCTGATGAGGCACTGAAGCTTGTTCCAAAGAAGATCATGTCTCTTGAGCAGTGTATTGACTTTATTGATAATGATGAGCTTCTGGAAGTTACACCGGTATCGCTCCGTATCAGAAAGAAGATTCTGGATCCTACTCTCAGGAAGAGAGCCGGATTTGCACGTAAGCAGGGCTGATAAGGCTTTTATGAAGCAGCCGCGGCCGGGCGGATCACTGCCGGCGTAAGCGGGATATTTAGAGCTGATCAAAAAGGAGGTCGTTATGGCACTTTTCAAAGGCGCCGGTGTGGCGCTCGTTACTCCGATGAACCAGGATGGTTCTGTAAATTATGATGTACTGCGCAATCTCGTAGAGGAGCAGATTTCCGGCGGAACAGACTGCATCATTGCATGCGGTACAACCGGCGAGGCTTCCACATTGTCTGAAAAAGAGCATATGGATGTGGTGAAGTTTATTATCGAATGCGTAAACCACAGAATTCCGGTTATTGCAGGTACAGGAAGCAACTGCACTGCAACTGCAGTAGCGCTTTCCCGTCAGGCAGAGGAATACGGTGCAGACGGTCTGCTTCTTGTAACGCCTTACTACAACAAGGCTACCCAGGGCGGACTGATCCGGCATTATACTGCCATTGCAGATGCCGTAAAGATCCCCTGCATCCTTTACAATGTACCGTCCAGAACCGGTGTCACGATTCAGCCGGAAACAATGGCATATCTGTATAAGAATGTTTCCAATATTGCCGGGACCAAGGATGCAACCGGAAATATTTCCATGACCACCAAGCTGATGACCATGGTGGATGAGGATTTCCTGCTTTATTCCGGTGATGATGATGAAATTATCCCGATCCTTGCAATCGGAGGCAGCGGTATTATTTCCGTACTTTCCAATATTGCACCGAGAGAAACTCATGAGATCTGCCAGAAGTGGTTTGACGGAGATATTGCAGGCGCGCGCAGAGAACAGCTCCGTGCCTATCCGCTGATCAAGGCACTTTTCTCAGAGGTAAACCCGATTCCTGTAAAGGCGGCAATGAATATGCTCGGCAAGAATGTCGGTTCTCTGCGTCTTCCGCTTACGGAAATGGAAGATAAGAACAAGGAATTCTTAAAGGCGGAAATGGAAAAATTCGGATTACTTTAATTTACTATTATGATATAAATGAAGGAGCAGATACCCACATGGGATTCTGCTCCTTAACTGTTTTTCAATGAGGAGGAAACGGGATGAAGATACTGCTTCATGGCGCGATGGGCGCGATGGGAAAAAATGTTGCAGCATGTGCAGCGGCAGCCGGAGAGACAATTGCAGCAGGTGTTGACCGCGAGGAAAGACTGGATGATCCTGCATTCGCATTTCCGGTTTATGATGATTTTCATAAAGTTAAAGAGGATTTTGATGTAATCATTGATTTTTCTGTTGCACCGGCAGTTGACAGACTGCTGGATTTTGCAGAGGAAAGCGGCAAGCCGGTTGTGCTCTGTACAACGGGACTTAGTGAGGCGCAGAAGGAGAGAGTGCTGCAGGTTTCCGGAAAAACAGCCATCCTCCGGAGTGCAAATATGAGCATCGGCGTGAATCTGCTTCTGAACCTTGTGCAGGAGGCTGCCAGGAAGCTGTATGCCAATGGGTTTGACATAGACATTGTCGAGCAGCACCACAGGAGAAAAAAGGATGCGCCGAGCGGAACAGCCCTGGCGCTGGCAGACAGCATCAATGATGCACTGGACCATCAGCTGACCTATGTCTATGACCGCTCAGACAGGAGAGAGGCAAGGCCGCATAATGAGATCGGCATCAGCGCCGTACGCGGCGGTACGATTGCGGGTATACATGATGTGATTTTTGCAGGAGATGATGAAGTCATCACCTTTAACCATACGGCATATTCGAGAGCGATTTTTGCAAAGGGTGCGCTTTCCGCAGCGGCATTTCTTGCAGACAAGGCTCCGGGGCTTTACAGTATGCAGGATGTTCTTGCCTGAAATCCGGATCTGCAGCAGGGGATCCGCATAACAGATGTTTTGAGATGCGTTTATTAGAAAAGGAGACAACAATGGCCAAGGAGTACAATCGTTATACCAGTCCGCTGACAGGACGCTATGCTTCCGATGAAATGCAGTATATTTTTTCTCCGGACAACAAGTTCAGAACCTGGAGGAAGCTCTGGATTGCGCTTGCGGAAACAGAGAGAGAACTGGGTCTCAATATTACCGAGGAACAGATCAATGAGCTGAAGGCGCATGCAGACGATATCAACTATGAGACTGCGGAAGCCCGTGAAAAGGAAGTGCGCCATGATGTCATGAGTCATGTCTATGCATACGGTGTGCAGTGTCCGTCTGCGAGAGGCATTATCCACCTTGGCGCAACCTCCTGCTACGTCGGAGACAATACGGATCTGATCATCATGCGGGAGGGACTCCGGCTTGTACGGAAGAAGCTCCTTAATGTGCTGAATGAACTCAGTAAATTTGCAGATCACTACAAGAGCATGCCGACGCTCGCCTATACGCATTTCCAGCCTGCGCAGCCGACAACAGTCGGAAAGAGAGCATCTCTCTGGATGAATGACCTGGTGCTGGACCTGGAGGATCTTGATTTTGTACTGGACAGCCTTAAGCTCCTCGGCTCCAAGGGAACCACAGGAACGCAGGCATCTTTCCTGGAGCTTTTTGACGGCAGCCATGAGAAATGCAGACAGCTGGATGAGAAGATTGCTGAAAAGATGGGCTTTGCTTCCTGCTACCCGGTGTCCGGACAGACCTACAGCCGTAAAATTGATTTCCGTGTGCTTTCCGTACTGGCCGGAATTGCGCAGTCGGCACACAAGTTTACAAATGATATCCGCATGCTGCAGCATATGAAGGAAATAGAGGAACCATTTGAAAAGAACCAGATCGGTTCAAGCGCCATGGCCTATAAACGGAATCCGATGCGTTCGGAGAGAATCGCAT
>CAZPEW010000148.1:0-6383 GCA_964585695.1 uncultured Lachnospiraceae bacterium | reverse complement strand
TCTGGCGGGTAAAAGACTTGACTTGATGAAGCGGCCGCCGGGATTTCGTGATGCCCGGACTGTATGGGCAGCCGGGCAGGAGTGTAGGGTAAGGGGATAATGGTTTTAAGAGGCTGGGGATGTCCTGACAGGCAGTTGTCTGCTTACAGGGGCCAGGGGCCCGCAGCATAGATGGAAGGTTTGGCGGAGGGGTAGCTGCGGAGTTCTGGATGGCGGGCCGGCTGTTTTTAGAGGAGGGTTATTGTGCGGGATGGTATTTTCTGAATGGCGAGGGCATCTTTCAGCGGCAGATGCAGGCCTGCTGTATTTCACATAATTACCATACTTTTAGGATAAGATTAATTTAAATGGGCAAAACAGGCGCGCAGATGCGCATCTGTTTTACAATAAGCCCAAGATGTAGTATAATGACGCGGTATTTACGGGAAAAAGATGGAGGTATCTGCTATATGATGAGTATAAGGGATATAAAGAGGTTTGCATGGAAGCAGATGGGCGGAAACTGGCTGGCTGCAATCAGTGCACTGATTCTGTCACTTGTGGGATATATGGTCATTGGTTTCGGTATTTTTGCGTCTGTCATGCTTGGGTTTATTAAGCCGGTGGGGACATCGGGAGCGCATGCAGTTCTGCCGGTTTATATGGTCAATACGATTTTCGCAATCATTCTTGCAGCACTGGCGGTGCTTCTTATCTATTATATGATCGGTATTACGCTTGGAGGGCAGATGCTTTTTCTCCGGATTGTACGGGGTAAAAAGTGTCAGCCGCTGGAAATTTTTGACGGTTTCCGTGATTCGGGTCATATGAAGCATTTTGCACTTACCATTTTGTTTGTGTGGGCAGTCAGCATGATTCTGTCCATTCCGCAGATCTATGTGGACTTGCGGCTTGCAGACAGGACGGTACTTGTCAAGATTGTGGACATGGCAACCTTTGTGATTACGATGGTATTCGGTCTTTTTGTAGCATTATCGACGATCGCAAGTGCGGATAATCCGGATATGAAACCGATGCAGGCAATCCGGATTTCGCTCCATCTTATGCGGAAACGGAAGATGAAGCTCTTTCTGATGTCGCTTTCCTTCCTGGGATGGATTTTATTCACGGTTGTAACATTCGGCGTTGCAGGCTTATGGGCCGAATGCTACATTACCGCAGCGCAGACGATTTTCTATCTGAGTGCCTACGGTGAGGATTATCAGAAGAAAACGGTTCACCGTACGACAGAGGGTGATTACCGTGAGGTTCCGCCGGCACAGCCGCATGCTGGCGGCGCAGCGCTCGGCAATATTTTTGAATCTGCAAAAAATGATCCGCAGTATATCGAGCTGAGACGGAAGGAGCAGGAGGAAGCCGCACGCAGAGCGCAGGAGGCTAAGTCTGCATCAGGTGAGACAACCCCGTCTGCGGCCCCGGATGCCGGGAATACCGCTGCGGGCAGAACTCCGGATACAGCAGCTGCGACAACAGGAAATACAGGTGCAGATACGCCGGATGCGGCAAATCCGTCACCTGCAGCGAATGCAGCTGATATGGTGTCGAATGCAGCTGATGCAGGTACAAAGCCGGCACCGACCTACCAGACAGAAGAGGATGCCTGGGCGAGCTATGAGCGCTGGAAGAGAGAACACAATATCCAGATTATCCAGACTGTGCCGGCAAAGACAGACACGCAGACAGCAGTACCGGCAGCATCAGCAGCGCCGGCAGTGCAGGATGCACAGCAGACAGACACGCAGACAGCAGTACCGGCAGCATCAGCGGCGCCGGCAGTGCAGGATGCACAGCAGACAGATACACATCCGGCAGTTGTACCGGCAGAGGTACAGACGGAAGTACAGACGGAAACAACGCCAGTATCACCGGCATCAGGGCGGCCGGCTTCCAGACCATTCGAGGAAGTTGCGGCGGAAAACGGTATAGATACAGGATATCGTCCGGCGGAGACAGATCCGTCAGCAGCGGCATCAGAGCCGGCTGTGACAGCAGCAGAACCGGCAGCAGCAGAACCGGCAGCAGCAGAACCGGCAGCAGCAGAACCGGCAGCAGCAGCAGAACCGTCAACAGCAGAACCGGTATCAGAGCCGGCAGCAGAGCAGACAGTATCGGGGCTGGAGTCTGAGGAACCGGCACCGGAGCATAGGGAAACACCAGCGGCAGAAGAGAAGAAGGAGACAGAAGTATGAAATGCCCATTTTGCAACGCAGAGGACACAAGAGTAATCGATTCGAGACCGGCGGATGACAATACTGCAATCCGCCGCCGCAGGATGTGCGAGACCTGCGGGAAGCGCTTCACTACGTATGAGAAGCTGGAGACAATGCCGCTTATGGTTATCAAAAAGGACCAGAGCCGTGTGCCGTATGACCGCGCCAAGATTGAGGCGGGTATCGTGAGCTCCTGCCATAAACGTCCGATTTCAACGGCAACGATCAACAAGATGGTGGACGAGATCGAGAATGAAGTGTTCAGTCTCGGCGACAAGGAGGTTCCGTCCGCAAAAATCGGTGAGATTGTTATGGATAAGCTGAAATCCGTGGATCAGGTGGCATATGTAAGATTTGCATCCGTTTACCGCGAATTTAAGGATGTAAGCACATTCGTGGATGAAATCGGCAAACTTTTGAAGACACAGGAAAAGAAGAATGTTTGAGAAATTTTATCCTGACCAGATGATTGATTCGGTATATGATGTAGATTACAAACGTCTTTATGAAGAGGGCTGCCGGGCGGTTATCTATGATATAGACAATACGCTGGTGCTCCATGATGCGCCTGCGAATGCTGCGGCAGTCGGGCTTTTTGACAGAATCCGGGAGGCGGGACTGCAGTCCTGCCTTCTTTCCAATAATCATGAGAAGCGTGTGAAAAGCTTTGCGGATGCGGTGCATGCGGATGTCTATATCTTTGATGCACATAAGCCGGCGCCGGGGAGCTACCGGAAAATCACAGCGCAGCTGGGACTGGAGACCGGTCAGGCGGTGTTTTTCGGCGATCAGCTTTTTACAGATGTGCTGGGTGCGAGAAATGCAGGTATAAAAAGTGTTCTTGTAAGACCGATCGGTCCGGAAAAGCTGCTCCGGATCAAACTGAAACGTATTCTGGAGAAGCCGGTTCTCCGGGCATTCCTGAGATCAGGACAGAACCGGCCGCTGTAGGGGGAGAGTCATGCGGGTGAAAATTTGTGTTCCGATTACCGGAAAGGATAAAAACACCATACTTGAACAGGCAAGGAGGATCGGCGCTACGTCAGCAGACGTAGCAGAGTGGCGCTATGATCTGGCGGCAGATGCATTCGCGGAGCAGGATGGCGGAGCAGAGGAGCTTACGCTGTTTCTTGAGAAACTGAAGCAGGAAATCGGCGGGAAAGAGCTGCTGTTTACAGTGCGTACAAAAGCGCAGGGCGGGCAGTTTCCGTATACAAAGGAAGCCTACGAGGCAGTTCTTCTGCAGGCGGTTCTGTCAGGTACGCTGGAATTTGCGGATATTGAGGACAGCACGGATGCGGAGAGCTTCCGGAGGATCTCTGCAGCTGCACGGGAGAGGAAGGTCAGGACGATAGCGTCCTATCATAATTTCAGGGAAACGCCGGCACTGGATGTGCTGCTTCGTAAATTCCGGGAGCTGGCGGCAACCGGGGCGGATATTCTGAAATGTGCCTATATGCCGGTTGAGGCTGCAGATGTTGCGAGACTGCTGGAGGCGACAGCATTGTTCCGCAAGGAGGATGGCGGGAAGCATCCGCTGATTACAATGTCCATGGGAGAGCTCGGCATGGTCTCCAGGATCAGCGGAGAAATATTCGGATCGGACTATACATTCGCATCGGCCGGAGAGACATCGGCGCCGGGACAGCTGCCGATTGACACAGTACAATGGATGATGCAGGCGCTTGCACCGGCGGAGGAAATCCGTCTGTCTCTGTAAGGCAGGGAAGTGCAGCGGGAATCATTTCAAAAGGAGGATAGTATGCTGGGTGAACAGGATAATCTATTTCTGGTGGGCTTTATGGGCTGCGGCAAGTCTTCCGTTGCCGGCAGAATTGCCGGGATCATGCAGTGCCGGGTGCTGGATATGGATGAAGTGATTGAAAATCGTGCCGGCATGGCAATCTCAAAGATTTTTGAGAAATACGGAGAGGATGGTTTCCGGGAGATGGAAACGCAGACGCTCCGGGATATTGCGCCCAGTCATGCAGTGATTTCCTGCGGCGGCGGTGTCTGTCTCCGGGAGGAGAACCGCAGGCTGATGCGGGAAAAGGGGAAGGTGGTTTATCTGACGGTTGAGCCGGAAACTGTGCTCAGGAGACTGCAGGTGGATCAGACGAAGCGTCCGGTTCTGAAGGGCAATATGAACATTGAATATATTTCCGGACTGATCAATGCGCGGGACCCGCTTTACCGCGAATGTGCCGATTATACCATCAGGACCGATGGCCGCAGCCTGGATGAAATCTGCAGGGATATTGCCCGGCAGGTTATGAACCCATCCGGCGGAAGATGATTTATGAGCCTATTCCATTATGGAATAGGCTCATTATTTTATTCCATTTTACACCGGAACGGCAGGACCATAAAATAGAGCCTGTGCAATACAGAACAGGAAGCCAGAACAGGAGGCAGAAATGGGAGAATCACTTACAAAAAAGATTATCAGGACGCATCTGGTATCCGGCAGCATGGTACCGGGAGAGGATGTTTTTATCAGGGTGGACCAGACGCTGACGCATGATATCAATGCGGTCATGACATATCTTGCATTCGAAGCAGTCGGGCTGAAAAGGGCAAGAACTGAGGTGAGTGTATCCAATCTGGATCATAACCTGCTGTATATTGATTATAAAACACCGGATGATCATACATATCTCCGGACGGCAGCGGAAAAGTACGGAGTGTATGTTTCGAGGCCAGGCAACGGAATCTGCCATACCATCCATACGGCGCGTTTTGCTGTGCCGGGGAAGATACTGATGGGAGGAGACAGTCATACGCCGTCAGGCGGAGCTGTGGGAATGCTTTCCATCGGGGTAGGCGGTATGGATGTAGCGACGGCCATGACGGGCGTTCCGATGCGCCTTACCATGCCGGAGGTGATCCGCGTGCGTCTCACCGGCAGGCTGCAGCCGGGCGTGAATGCCAAGGAGGTTATCCTGGAGATGCTCCGGCGTGAGACTGTCCGGGGCGGGCTCGGCAAGGTTTATGAATATGTGGGTGAGGGCGCCCGGAACCTGGAGGTTCCGGAGCGGATGACGATCACCAATATGGGGGCGGAAATGGGTGCGACATCCTCCATTTTTCCTGCGGATGAAACGGTGCGGCGCTTTATGAGAGCGCAGGGGAGAGAGGATGCATTCCGGGCGCTTATGCCGGATGAGGATGCGGAATATGACGGTGAGCTGGAGCTGGATCTGTCCGCGCTTGAACCGCTGATTGCGCTTCCGCACCAGCCGGATAATGTAGTGCCGATCAGCAGCCTGACAGAGCATCCGCCGGTGCAGCAGGTTTTCATGGGCTCCTGTACCAATGCTTCCTATGCGGATCTTGCAAAGGCTGCGCTTGTCATGCAGGGACGCCATGTAAGTGAAAATGTACAGTGTACGCTGGGAATTGCGTCCAGACAGATCTATAAACAGCTTATGAAAGACGGATATCTCGGCATGCTGGTGGATGCCGGTGTGCGGATTCTTGAGATTGCCTGCGGCCCCTGCTGTGCAATCGGGCAGGTTCCGCCGACAGACGGGATTGCAGTACGGACTTCCAACCGCAATTTCCGGGGGCGTGCAGGTTCTCCGAATGCCCGCATCTGTCTTGTCAGTCCGGAATCAGCAGCGGCAACCGCCATTCGCGGTACGTTTGCATCCGCCCGTGACATTATGGGAGAGGATGTGGCAAAGCTTGCGGAAATCCATGAACCGCTTCAGTATGAGATCGATGATTCCATGCTGATCCGGCCGCTTCCGCCGGAGGAGGCGGAAGCGGTAGAGGTGGTCAAGGGTCCGAATATCAAGTATCTCCCGATTCCGGAGAAGCCGCAGCAGCATCTCCTTGCCGGCATATCCCTGAAGGGCGGAGATAATATTTCCACAGATGATATCACGCCGGCCGGAGCGGAGTTCTCTAGTATGCGCTCTAATATTCCGCTGATGTCAAAATACTGCTATAACCGCTATGATCCGGCATTCGCGGAGCGGGCACGTCAGATGGAGCGTTCTGTTATCGTGGCCGGTGAGAATTACGGGCAGGGCAGCTCCCGTGAGCATGCGGCAATCAATCCGATGTATCTCGGCGTGAAATGCGTGATTGCCAAAAGCATTGCCCGGATCCACAGGGGAACTCTGATCAATCATGGCATTGTGCCGATGAGTTTTGCGGAGCCTGCGG
>CAZPEW010000147.1:0-6422 GCA_964585695.1 uncultured Lachnospiraceae bacterium | reverse complement strand
AAAGGAAAATCAGACAGGCGGACGAATCAGAACCAGTCTGCGTGATATACAGAATGTAGAGAAAAAAGCAGAGAAAACAAAAACAAAAGAACAGCACGGACAGGAACAGGATAGCCCGGAAACAGAAGTCCGGAAAGCAGAAAAGAAAGAAAAAACAAAAAAATTTACCCAGACCTGAAAAAGAGGAGAGGCAGCGGCGCAGCGGAATAAATTCCGGGGCGCCGCTGCCTCTTTTGGCGGGCTGTTTACAGACTGCTTATGTTTAATCGGCTGCATGGGAGCTGCCGATCTGCCAGGTGCCATCCCTCAGATTGATTTCCACTTCTGTTCCGTCGGAGAAAACCGTACGCTGACGGAGCGGATCGGAATCAATGAAATGATGCGAAAGCATCTCGGCGTAGGCAACCTTCTGATGGAGACCGGCGACGGTGTTCATCCGCTCAAGCTGCTCCTGCTCTGTCAAAAGCAGTGCGCTGCCGAAGGAGCCGTCCGTGTTTTTATAGGCTCCGTCCCGGACGAAATAAGGAGCGCCTCCGTTCAGAAGCGCATAGAGCATGTAGTCCTCGTCCGGATATTTTTCCATCATCCACGGCACGATGAGGCAGTCATGATAGACCAGGTTAAAGAGGGGAACAGGGATGCCGCTGCGCTCCGCACCTGGCTTTTTAAGCATGAAGTGATATGGCGCGTAATGGCAGAACACAAGGTCCGGCAGTGCCCAGTCGGCAGCCTCCTCGGAGCTTGTCAGGATTCCCTGCGAGAGGAGCCATTCGAAGCAGCGTCTGCGGTAGGCGAGACAAAGCGCACGGTCGCTTCTGTGCATCGGGTGGAAGCATTCGTCGGCCTCGTTGCAGGTGAATACATCGAGGTAGGTGCCGTCCGGGCGGATGCCGTGGGATGCGAGCTTCAGGTAGTTCCTTCTGACATAATAAGGTGCCTGTGTTGCGCAGAGATAGCTCTGCCGGCCGCCTGCCCAGTTGGCGTGCTCCGGGATCGACCCGTCCTCACTTCTTACCGCGAATGCGGGATCAAAGGTTTCTGCGGCAAAGTAATAATCCCGGTACTGGTCGTGGAGACCAAAGAAGTAGCCATCCTTCCGGAGCTCCTCCTGGAGAGCATGCATCCCCTTCCAGCCGCCGGCAGCCTTGCATGGCGGCAGATAGTCCGGATGCTCGTTGTCATAGCCCGGATCGCCCCAGCCATCCAGATGCAGATACAGCTTCCTGATTCCGAGCTCCTTACGGTAGCGGCGGAACTGTGCCGCACGGGATGCGAATGTTACCAGCGCGTTGTTTTCCTCCGGCGCATCCGGATTGTAGAAACGTGAATCCGGACGGACATAGGTTTTGATGCCTGTATGGACAAAGGCGGTGCCGACCAGTTTTTCCACAGGAACGGAGCAGGCCTTCTCCCGCAGCGTACGGAACCGACCGGTTTCCTTTACGTAGTTTCTGTAGTATTTGCAGATGGTGTTGTAGTCGCAGTCTGCAAAGAAATGGAAACGCAGGATGCGGCGGTAGCGTAGACTGCCGAGGCTCGGAAGCCAGCGCGGAAGTACGTGCGTATAGGGGCCACCGGCCGGGTGCTCTGCGGTGACTGCCGCATCAAAAGGTGTTTCAAAAAGAGCAATGTAGCCCTGGCGGCCGCGGACCTGTGCAAACCACGGCATGTAGTTGGCGGCAGTGCAGAGCATGCCGTTAAAGAAGATCGGTTCAAGAGCGGTCT
Organism: uncultured Lachnospiraceae bacterium; assembly: GCA_964585695.1. Taxonomy (GTDB): domain Bacteria; phylum Bacillota; class Clostridia; order Lachnospirales; family Lachnospiraceae; genus Oribacterium. Next base: position 4,697 of record CAZPEW010000147.1, on the reverse strand, counting down.
TCCAGCTGTTGGGAATCAGGAGGCCCTGCTGCATCGTAAGAAGCGTATACCATTCAGCGGAATCCGCGGTAAATTCCATCGGACCCGGCCAGGAGACCTCGCCGATTGCCGTATTGTTTTCTGCCAGCGGAATCAGCTCAAAGCGGATATCCGAGGTGGCTGTCTCGATCCAGACCAGCGTCTCAAAGCTGATCCCGGTATTTCCGAAATATTCATAGCGGCTCAGAATCCCTCTGCCGGCGCCGCTCTTCCATGGCTCGTGCGTGATGACGGCAGCGTCCCTGAAGCGATAGGATCTGTCACCTGCCGTAAAGCAGGCGCTGACTGTACTGTCCCAGTTCCATACCTCCGAACCGCAGGCAATGGTATATGTATCTGTTTCCTCGTGAAATGAAAGCCGAATCTTACCCTCGATGATATCCTGCATGACACTGCTCCCTTGCATTTTTGTGAATTACTGTAATCATAGCATTATTTATTTTTCCGGGTTCGCACGATAGTCACTGAATGTTGTACGATTGTCCGCAGTTTTTCTGTCGGCGGCACGGTTCAGATCTCCGGAATATCTTTTTACGGAATTGGAATATTCCATCGGAGACATGCCGGTGGTTTTTTTGAACTGTTTTGAAAAATACTGGAGAGATCCGTAGGAAAGATAGTAGGCACATTCGGTAAAGTTCATTTTTCCGTCGCGTATGATTTCCTTGGAAAGCTCGATTTTGAGGAGGTTGAAGTAGTCAATGACACCGCAGCCTTTTTCCTTGTGGAACAGGGCATGCAGTGTGGAACGGCTGATGGAAAATTCGCTGCAGATATCCTGGATATTGAGGCGCTCGCAGATGTGGTACTGCAGGTACTGCAGGATGTGGTCCATCCGGTCGGAGGAGCTTGGCTGGCTGGAAAGATCCAGCGAATATTTACCTGCGCTTTTGGGCAGCGTGGCAGTGCTTTCCGCTTTTTCATCGAAATGGTTGCGCTCCACATAAATGAGGAAAATCTGGAGATAGAGGAGAATCAGCTGCTCGGAGCCGAAAGGAGCATTCGCATTGATGAGAACCTGCTCGATGGAAGGAATATGCAGCGGTGTGGCAAAGGCCTGATCGGCTTCCTTGATGATTTCCGAGAGCAGCATCCGCTCATCATCATTCAGCGTGCAGATACGCTTCTCAAAGCGCTTCATATCGGGTGAATCGCAGCGGAAGGAGATGACAACAAGGTTGGGAGAGGTGTTGCCTGCTGCCTTGACGGCGTGGAATTCGTTGGGTTTATGGAAAATGACCGATCCTGTTTTCATGGAGAGCAGCTGGTCATCCGCACGGACAAGAACCTCTCCGCGGTCGACGTACAGGAACTCCCAGAAGTCGTGTGACTCCCCGGAGAATACAAAATCCTTCATATATTCAAAATAATGGATGGTAATAATTTCACGGATATCAAAAACCTCCGTAAGCTTTGTACTAACGTAAGCCATGGCAGCACCTTCCTCCGAATTTACAGATGGTATATCATGCAGCCAGCCGAAAGACAAGAGAATCGGACAATGAGTTTGTACAAAAGTGCAAGAAGAAATTTATTTAAGTCTTATAATAAATATAAAAGTAAACTTCAAAGGCGATCTTAAGAGCATCCGGAAACAATTGAATAGTGTGAGGAAACGGATGCCGGAGGAATGACATGAAACAGATAACAGTGGCATTGGCAGGTCTGGGCAGCAGAGGAAAGGATGCCTACGCACCATTTGCAGCACGCTGGCCTGAAAAGATGAAAATCACAGCGATCGCAGACATCGATCCTGAAAAGGTAAAGACAGTGGCGGAAACGTACGGCGTGCCGGCAGACCGCTGCTTTGCGAGTGCGGAGGAGATGCTGAAGCAGGATAAGCTTGCAGATGTAATGTTTATTACGACGCAGGACCGGCAGCATGTGGAGCATGCGGTACCGGCACTTGAGAAGGGATATGATCTCCTTCTGGAAAAACCGATTTCACCGGATCCGGCAGAGTGCAGGAGACTGGTAAAGACAGCAGAAGCGTGCGGGCGCAAGGTGGTGATCTGCCATGTGCTGCGCTACACACCGTTTTATCAGGAACTGAAACGGCAGCTGGAAGAGGGGGCAATCGGAGAGATTGTTACCGTCATGGCCATCGAGGATGTGGGCTACTGGCACCAGGCACACAGCTTTGTACGCGGCAACTGGCGGAATTCCGATACGACGAGTCCGATGATTCTGCAGAAATGCTGTCATGACATGGATCTCGTTCTGTGGCTGACCGGAAAGACCTGCAGAGCCGTGAGCTCCTTCGGAAGCACCTATCTTTTTAAGAAGGAAATGGCACCGGAAGGCGCGGCAAAGCGCTGCATGGACGGATGCAGATGCAAGGCGGAATGTCCGTTTGATGCGGAAAAAATCTATATGACCAATGCAAAAACCGGCATTGACTGCGGCAACAGGGAATGGCCGAATGATGTGCTGACGCTGCATCCTGACAAGGAGTCCGTGCTGAGGGCCATTGAGACCGGACCTTACGGCAGATGTGTGTATTACTGCGATAACAATGTTGTCGATCACCAGGTTCTGAATATGGAGATGACAGACGGTACCACCGTAAGCTTTACCATGACAGGCTTTACTTCAAAAATCAACCGTGAAGCAAAGTTCTGCGGAACAAAGGGTGAGCTTACAGCTGATCTGGATGCACAGCTGATTACGATCAGACCTTTCGGAGGACCGGAAAGACAGATTGATGTCTCAAAGCTGGCGACGGATTTTTCCGGACATGCCGGCGGAGACAATCGCATGGTGGATGAATTCCTGGAGATGATCCGGGAGGGTAAGGAGCCTGCAAAGAACATGACCACACTGGCACAGTCCGTGGAGAGTCATTACATTGCACTGGCAGCCGAGAAATCCCGCCTGCAGGGCGGCAGACCTGTCCTGCTTGCGGATATGAGATAATGCAAAATCATAAGGAGGAAATTATGAAGAAAAATCAGTTAAAGAGAGCAGCAGCTATGGGTCTCACCGCAGTACTTGTACTGCAGATGCTGAGCGCATGCGGCGGAAGCCAGACAGCAGCTACGACTGCAGCCGGAACCACTGCGGCAGGCAGCACGGAAGAGAGCAAGGCAGCAGGCACGAGCAGTGCAGAAACAACTGCAGCCGGAACTACTGCAGCAGCATCCAAGGATGCAGTTACGATTTCTTTCGGCATCTGGGATGAGAAGCAGCGCCCGACCATGGAAAAGATGGCACAGGCTTATGAAGCGGAGAATCCGAATGTCAAGGTAGACATCCAGATCACACCTTACAAGGGCGGTGAGTACTGGACAAAGCTGGAAGCAGGCGCAACCGGCGGAACAGCACCGGATGTTTTCTGGATCAATGTACTGCATGCAGAGGACTATTATGACGGCGGTATCCTTGCTGATCTTACAGACTACATCAAGAATTCGGATCTCAAGATGGATACCGATTTCCCGGCATCTCTGGTAAAGGCTTACAACTTTGACGGCAAGCAGATTGCCATCCCTAAGGATTTTGATACCAATGCACTCTGGTACAACAAGGACATCTTTGACAAGGCCGGCGTTGCCTATCCTACAGATGACTGGACCTATGATGATATGATGAAGGCATGCGAGGAACTCAAGAGCAAGGGCCTCGGAGACGGCGTTTATGCAATGCCGAGCCCGATTGATTTCCAGACCTATTATTATCCGACAGTATTTGCAAACGGCGGCTATATCCTGAATCAGGATAAGACAGAGACCGGCTATGCAGATGAGAAGACCCAGGGCGGTATCCAGTGCTGGATCGACCTTATTACCAAGGGCTATTCACCAAGCGCAGCTTCTCTTTCCGAGACCAGTGCAGATGCACTGTTTGAGGGCGGCCAGGCAGCCATGGTTATGGCAGGCTCCTATATGACACCGGAGTATGTCGGCAATGATAAGATCAGCAAGAGCATCAATCTGGTAGAATATCCTAAGTTCAACAATGTTGAGCCGAATGTCATCAACGGACTTGGCTATGCGGTTTATGAGGGTTCCAAGAACAAGGATGCGGCAGCAGCATTCGCAATCTGGCTCGGCGGAGCAGAGGCAATGAAGATCCAGGGCGAGAGCGGTGTTGTTATTTCCGCAAGAAACGATGCACAGAAGTATTTTGCAGCTTCCAATACAGCACTGAACCTTGCAGCTTATACAAATCATGCAGATACTGCAAATCCGCTTCCGGTATGCAAGAACGTTGCCGAGATCTATGATCTTGAGGGCGAAGCATTAAAGAGCGCATACAGCGGAGAGAAGCCTCTTAAGGATGTCTGCACACAGCTTAAGACCGATGCAGATGCTGTACTTGCAAAGAACAAGTAATTTGTAAAAACAGATACACGGCGATCAGATGCGGGGGAAGTTTCCCCCGCATTTCATGCAGACAGGTGATAAAAATGACGACAGAGAAACACAGAAAGAAAATAACCAGGCGGGAACTTAATGCCTGGATCACAGGATATCTGTTCATTCTGCCGCTGCTTCTCGGCATCGGTGTTTTTTATCTTTTTCCGTTTGTTCAGAATTTCTGGTTCAGTTTCAACGATGTAAACAAGTTCAATGTGGCAAAATTCATCGGCCTTGAGAATTATATTGAGATGTTCCAGGATAAGGAACTCAGGCGCTCTTTCGGAAATACATTGAAAT
>CAZPEW010000146.1:5747-6423 GCA_964585695.1 uncultured Lachnospiraceae bacterium | reverse complement strand
GAAACAGCAGCTTCGGACAGCGTCCGGCAGGACCGGTAAACAACGGACAGCAGGCAGTACCGCAGCAGACTCCGGCAGCACCGCAGCAGCCGTCTTTCCGTCCGCAGGCAAATAAGGAGATGTCCATCAATATCCCTGATTTCCTGAGAAACAGAAGATAAGAGTAAGAAAACCCTGAGACTGGTGTTTACACACCAGTCTTTTTTATGGTAAGATTATGACCGCTTAACCTTTGATATGAGGACTGATATTTATGGGAAGAAGAGAAGAAATCGAAAAAAGACGTACATTCGCGATTATTTCACATCCGGATGCAGGTAAAACAACACTGACCGAGAAATTTCTGCTTTACGGAGGGGCCATCAATCTGGCCGGTACCGTAAAGGGCAGAAAGGCAACCAAGCATGCTGTTTCCGACTGGATGGAAATCGAGAAGGAGAGAGGTATTTCCGTTACCTCTTCCGTACTGCAGTTTAATTACGGCGGGAAATGCATCAACATCCTGGATACTCCGGGACATCAGGACTTTTCCGAGGATACCTACCGTACGCTGATGGCAGCCGACTCGGCAGTCATGGTCATCGATGCCGCAAAGGGCGTTGAGGCCCAGACCATCAAGCTTTTCAAGGTCTGCGTAATGCGTCACATTCCGATTTTTACATTTGTAAACAAGCTG
>CAZPEW010000146.1:2381-5737 GCA_964585695.1 uncultured Lachnospiraceae bacterium | reverse complement strand
CCGTGAGGCACGGGATCCGTATGAGCTGCTGGATGATATTGAGGATGTGCTCGGGATCCGGACCTGTCCGATCAACTGGCCGATCGGAAGCGGACATAACTTCAAGGGCGTTTTTGACCGTGAGACCAGTACGGTAGAGCTTTTCAAGTCCAATGCCGGCGGTACAAGAGCGGTGGAAATGCATGAGTATGCGGTGACAGATCCAGCCCTGCAGCAGGTGATCGGACCGGATTACTATGAGAAGCTGCAGGAGGATCTGGAGCTCCTGGACGGCGCATCGGATGAGTATGACCAGGCGAGAGTCAATGCCGGAGAGCTGACGCCGGTGTTCTTTGGTTCTGCGCTGACAAACTTCGGCGTGCAGACTTTCCTTGAGCATTTCCTGAATATGACGCTGCCGCCGATGGCGCGGAACTCCGATCAGGGAATCATTGATCCGGTTGCGGAAGATTTCTCTGCATTTGTATTTAAAATTCAGGCCAATATGGACCCGAAACACCGGGACCGTGTCGCTTTTATGCGTATATGCTCCGGAGAATTCGATGCCGGAATGGAAGTGAATCATGTGCAGACGGAGCGTAAGGTCAAGCTGTCACAGCCTACGCAGATGATGGCGGATGAACGTAAAATCATTGAAAAGGCATATGCCGGAGATATCATCGGTATCTTTGATCCGGGCATTTTTTCGATCGGAGATACGCTGGAACTGTCCGGTAAGAAGTTCCGTTTTGAGGGAATACCGACATTCGCACCGGAGCATTTTGCCAGGGTGCGTCAGATCGACACCATGAAGCGCAAGCAGTTCTTAAAGGGTGTAAGCCAGATTGCCCAGGAGGGTGCCATCCAGATTTTCCAGGAGTACCACACCGGCATGGAGGAGATCATCGTCGGCGTAGTCGGTGCACTGCAGTTTGAGGTACTGACCTATCGTCTTAAAAACGAGTATAATGTAGAGGTGCGTCTCGATGTGCTTCCGTATGAGTATATCCGCTGGGTGGAGAACTGGCATGAGGTGGATGTGGAGAGAATCGAGGGAACCAGCGATATGAAGCTGGTAAAGGATCTGCACGACCAACCGCTGCTCCTGTTTGCACATGAGTGGTCTGTCGGCATGGTGCTCGACCGCAACAAGAAGCTGAAGCTTACCGAGTTCTCAAAGAACTGAGCATCGGGCAGCTGTTTTTAATGAACGAAGCAGCAGGGCGGCGTTTTGAAGCGGTACTGCCGCTCCGGCAATATAATGTTGGAATTATCTGTCGGTTTTGGAAAATTTACAGGAGGAAAAGACATGAATCAGAAAGTGAATGAATGGATTGAAGCGCACAGGAATGACCTTTTGGAGGACATCAAGGATCTGTGTTCGGTGAACTCTGTAAAGGGCTCCTATGAGCAGGGAAAGCCTTTCGGCGACGGTCCGTTTGACGCACTGAATGAAGCACTCCAGTTATGCGAGAGCTATGGATTTTCCATCAGCAATTATGAGAACTATGTGGGCACTGCGGATCTGGATCCTAAGCTTCCGCGCAGCCTTGATATCCTTGCACATATGGATGTAGTTCCGGCTGGTGAGGGCTGGACTGTCACGGAGCCGTTTGATCCGATCGAGAAGGACGGCAGAATTTACGGCCGCGGCAGCTCGGATGACAAGGGACCGGCAATGTGCGCACTGTATGCAATGCGTGCAGTCAGGGAATGCGGTATTCCGCTTAAAAAGGGCGTGCGCCTTATCCTTGGTGCAGACGAGGAGTGCGGTTCCTCAGATATCGAGAAGTACTATGCGAATGAACCGGAAGCCGAGATGACTTTCTCCCCGGACGGTGAGTTCCCGGTCATCAATATTGAGAAGGGAATGTTCCGCGGCACAATTTCAAAGAATTTCACTGAGGATCCTGCGCTTCCACGCGTACTTTCCATGGACGCAGGCATCGCGCTGAATGCAGTTCCGCAGAAGGCAGTGATCAGGCTGGAGGGCTTCAATATGAACCTTGCAGAAAAGATCATTGCTGACCTGGAAAAGGAATGCGATGTAAAGTGCGAGATGAGCGGCATCGATGAAATTACCGTAATCGGCACTTCTGCACACGCTTCCACACCGGAAAACGGCAGAAATGCAGGACTTGCTGCATTAATGCTGATCTCCCGTCTTCCGCTGGCAGATTCCGAGGAGCTCCGCCAGATCCGCAGACTTCTGAAGCTTTTTCCGTACGGCGTGACAGACGGCTCCGGCATCGGTGTCAAAATGGAGGACAGGGAATCCCATGCACTGACCTGTACGCTGGATCTTTTCCATATCGATCCGCAGTATATTGAATTTAAATTTGATGCAAGAGTACCGGTTACGGCAGATCAGAAAAACTGTGAGGAGCCGGCACGGAAGGCAATTGAAAAGGCCGGTTTTGATTTCACATCAGGAGGCATGATTCCGCCGCATGTTGTCCCCTCGGATTCCGGTTTTGTAAAGAAACTTCTTAAATCCTATGAGGATGTAACCGGCTTAAAGGGCGAATGTCTTGCCATCGGCGGCGGTACCTATGTGCACGAGCTGAAGAACGGCGTTGCCTTCGGCGCGGTGCTTCCGGGGATCGACACCCATATGCATGGTGCGGATGAGTTCATGGAAATCGACAATATCATGGCCGCAACAAAGATTTATGCGGATGCAATTATTGCTCTCTGCAGCTGAATAATGCATTGATATAAATACAGGCTATAACAGATTATTGATTTTTCATAAGGCTGGATTCCTTGACTTTCAGGGGGTTCAGCCTTAATATCTGTACATGGTTCAAAAGTACAGGTGCTTTATCCGACGGGACAGAGCAGAGGCCTTCCGTTTAAGACCAGGCAGCCGGTTAAGAGTGAACAGGCGGTTAAGACCAGACAGCCGGTTAAGAGTGAATAGGCGGTTAAGACCAGACAGCCGGTTAAGAGTGAACAGCCGTTTAAGACCAGGCAGCCGGTACGGGAGAATCAGAGAAATGATCTGCAGGCGGTGAGAACTCCGAAACTACTGTCTGCATTCGGAGGAAGGAAATTGGCAAACGAAAATAACATCATCCAGCTGCAGAATATGGGTAAGACCTTTAAAACAGCTGCGGGAGACGTGGTTGCACTGGATGATATCAATCTCAATATCAAAGAGGGGACAATCCAGGGTATCATCGGACTGTCCGGTGCAGGTAAATCTACGCTGGTGCGCTGCATCAATTATCTGGAGGTACCGACTGCAGGGCAGGTGCTGTTTGAGGGCAGGAGCCTGGGCAGCATGAAGCCGGCGGAGGTCAGGGAAGCCCGCCGCAAGATGGGCATGATCTTCCAGCAGTTCAATCTCCTGGATCAGCGGAATCTGCTCGGGA
>CAZPEW010000146.1:0-2371 GCA_964585695.1 uncultured Lachnospiraceae bacterium | reverse complement strand
TGATCATGAACCGACCAGACTGTCAGGCGGTCAGAAGCAGAGAGTTGCCATTGCAAGAGCGCTGGCAACCAACCCGCGGGTGCTTCTCTGCGATGAGGCGACTTCTGCACTGGATCCCAAGACAACACGTCAGATCCTGGAGCTGCTTAAAAAGATCAATAAGGAAATGGGTGTTACGGTTATCGTCATCACACATGAAATGGCAGTTATTGAGGCGATCTGCGATGAGGTTGCGATCATTGATCATTCGCATATTGCAGAGAGCGGACCGGTGTCTGAGGTGTTTTCCAATCCGAAGACGGAAATCGGGCGCAGGCTGATCCTCGGCGACGGCGTGAGAGATGTGCAGTTTACCGGCAACAACCGCAAGATCCGTATCGTATTTGACGGGCTGCAGGCCAATGAACCGGTTATTTCCGATCTGGTCCTGACGAGCAAGGCCGCTGTCAATATTCTGTTTGCCAATACCAAGGAAGTAGAGGGGAAGGCTGTCGGCCAGATGGTCGTCGAGCTTCCTGAGAATAACGATGAGGCTGAGCGCATTACCCATTACCTCAGAGCCAAGAATATCGTATTTGAGGAGGTGAAATAAATGGCACTGGATGCACAAGCAGTACAGATGTACCTGACAGAAACCTGGGCAACCATTTATATGACACTGCTCTCCTCGGCTGTTTCCTATCTGATCGGCATTCCGCTGGGAGTGATTCTGGTAGTGACGGATAAGGATGGCGTTGCGCCATGCAGCCCCGTACATACCGTACTTGGAATACTGATCAATATTTTCCGTTCCATACCGTTCCTGATTCTGCTCGTCATGGTTCTGCCGCTCACCAAGCTGATGGTCGGCACAACACTCGGACCGAAGGCTATCATTCCGCCGCTGATCATCGGCTCTGCGCCGTATGTAGGCCGGATGGTGGAGAGCTCTCTGAAGGAGGTTCCTGCCGGTGTCATTGAGGCGGCCAAGTCCATGGGTGCGACGAACTGGCAGATTATCCGCAAGGTGCTGGTTCCGGAAGCGAAGCCGAGTCTCCTGGTAGGTGCGGCGATCTGTATCACAACGATTCTTTCCTATTCCGCAATGGCCGGTTTTGTAGGCGGCGGCGGACTCGGTGCAATTGCTCTGAATTACGGTTACTACCGTTACCAGAGTGATATCATGATGATTGCCGTAGCGGTACTGGTTATCATCGTGCAGATTATCCAGGAATTCTGGATGCGGCTCTCCAGAGCAACAGACAAGAGAGCAAAGTAAAATGCAGATATACGGAGGTCATCAGACCTTTCATGCAGCTTAATGCAGATATGCAGAGGTCATCAGACCTTTCATATAAGGAGGACATAATTATGAAAAAGAATTTAGCATTGGTATTTGCAGCAGTACTTGCAGCAGGCACACTCGCAGCCTGCGGTTCCGGCACAACAGCGACAACTGCAGCGGCTTCTTCCGCAGCGGATACAACGGCAGCATCCAGCGCGGCAGAGACTACAGCAGCGGAAACAAAGGCTGCAGCGGAAACAACTGCAGCAGCCGCAGAATCTACTGCAGCCGGTGAAGCGGTTCATATCAAGATCGGCGCATCACCTTCTCCTCACGCAGAGATTCTGGAGGCAGCAAAGGATGCACTTGCAGCAAAGGGTATTGACATTGAAATTGTTACCTACAATGATTACGTACAGCCGAATCTGGCAACAGATCAGGGTGAAATCGATGCAAACTATTTCCAGCATCAGCCTTATCTTGATGACTTCAATACCAAGAACAATACGCACGTTGTTTCTGTAGGCAAGATCCATTATGAGCCGTTCGGCATCTATGCGGGCAAGTCCAAGGATCTCAAGAATATCCCTGACGGCGCGCAGATTGCAGTACCGAATGATACAACAAACGAAGCCAGAGCACTTCTTCTGCTTCAGGACAACGGCATCATCAAGCTGAAGGATGGCGTCGGCCTCAATGCAACCAAGCAGGACATTGTTGAGAATCCGCACAAGGTAGACATCCTTGAGGTAGAAGCAGCACAGATCCCGAGATCTATTGATTCTGTAGATTTTGCAGCTATGAACGGCAACTTTGCGATCCAGGCAAACTTCAAGCCGAGCGATGCGCTTGTACAGGAGAAGTCTGATTCTGATGCAGCACAGACATACGCAAATATCATTGCCGTATCCGAGAAGAACAAGGATGCTGCCTGGGCAAAGACCCTCGTAGAGGTTCTCAAGTCTGATGAAATCAAGAAGTTTATCAATGATAAGTATGAAGGCGGCGTAGTGCCGATTGACTAAAAGGAGCTGCGGCTCAAGTTGCAGAAGTGTGCGGCAGGGTGAGATGATCCCGCCAGGGATCGTCTCTGCAGAGCTGTGGCCC
>CAZPEW010000145.1:0-6479 GCA_964585695.1 uncultured Lachnospiraceae bacterium | reverse complement strand
CAATCTGCACTTATACCAGCGATTCCAAATTAATATGTGAAGGCTGTCATATTCTATGGCATAATGGTCTCCTTGTGTGAACTGAAAAGGAGTCAATTATGGAACAGAAAAAAACCGGATTTACAGGATCGATCGGCTTTGTACTTTCTGCGGCGGGGAGTGCGGTGGGAGTCGGAAATATATGGCGATTTCCGTATCTGGCAGCACAGGACGGGGGCGGCGTTTTTATCCTTGTCTACCTGATTCTTGTGCTGACATTCGGATTTACGCTTCTTACAACGGATATTGCGATCGGCCGGAAAACCAAGAAGCATGCACTGGATGCCTATGGAAGCATCCGGCCGCAGTGGGATTTTCTGGGGAAACTTACTTTCCTCGTACCGGCACTGATTATGACATATTACACTGTGATTGGCGGATGGGTTACAAAATACATCGCGGTTTATCTCATGGGAGAGAGAACACAGGCAGCCGGGGACGGGTATTTCGGCTCCTTTATTACGTCACCGGCGGCACCGGTTGTTTTCATGCTGATTTTCCTCTTTATTACGGCATTTGTGGTTTATAAGGGTGTAGAGAACGGCATAGAAAAATTTTCCAGGCTGGTCATGCCGGGTCTGCTTGTCATGATTATCGGAATTGCAGTTTTTGCACTGACACTGCACCATAAAACAGAGGATGGTGTGATACGCACCGGACTGCAGGGACTTTATGTGTACCTGGTGCCGGATTTCAGGGGGATTACCTTCAGCCGTTTCCTGCAGATTCTGCTGGATGCCATGAGCCAGCTGTTTTTCTCACTGAGCGTATCTATGGGAATCATGATTACCTATGGCTCCTATGTGGATAAAAAAGTGAATCTCAGCAGTGCCATCAGCCAGATCGAGACATTTGATACCGGTGTTGCGCTGCTTGCGGGCATGATGATCATCCCGGCAGTCTATGTTTTTTCCGGTGTGGAGGGCATGGCTTCCGGACCGAGTCTTATGTTTGTTTCACTTCCTAAGGTTTTTGACGCAATGGGCAGCGCAGGCACGGCAGTCGGTCTTCTATTTTTTATCATGGTGGCATTTGCGGCACTGACTTCAAGCGTATCTATCCTGGAAACACTTGTTGCAAGCTGCATGGAGCTTTTCCATACGACCAGGTCCAGGATGAGCCTGATTCTTACGGTTCTCTCCGGTGCAGCGGCAGTTCTGATCTGTCTTGGGTATAATGTGCTGTACTTTGCGCTTCCGCTTCCCAACGGGCAGACCGGTCAGCTTCTGGATATCATGGATTATATCAGCAACAGTTTCCTGATGCCGCTTATTTCCTTCCTTACCAGCATCTTTATCGGCTGGATCGTGGGACCGCAGTGGATCGAGGAGGAGATGGTATCCAGCGGACATGCATTCGCCCGCAGGAGACTGTACGGTTTTATGATCCGCTATGTGGTTCCGGTCATCATGGCAGTGCTGTTTCTGAAATCGACAGGACTTCTTAAGTAGGCGGCAGAGTACACGGCATTTTTATGCGCATTGCGTCTTACCGGCAGACTTTTTAAGCAGATATAAAAAAATACATCTGTATCTGAGATTATCCAGATGCAGATGTATTTTTGTTTTATACAGTTTGAATTTCTTTTTGCGGCTGTATTCGGGAAATCAGCTGTTGGAAAGGATGATCGACTCGATGAGGTCGGCGGCATGCTCGCAGGCATCGAAGCTCTCCTCGAATTTCCCGTAGATTTCCTTCCAGATCATGATGTCCACAGGGTTGTCTCTGCTGGTTGCAAAGAGGGTGTTTACGGCGTTGAAGTAAAGTGTGTCGCCCTCGCTTTCCAGTGAATTTACCTTGATGATTTTTTCCTTGATGGACTTGGATTTCTTGAAGTTCTCAAACTCGGCAACCAGACCGCTCAGTTCCTCACTGCAGCGGATCAGCAGCTTCGTAAAAGCGGCAAGGTCGCTGCGGACAGCAGTTACCTTATACATGCACATCAGCTGCATGACATCATCAATACCGTCGACAACATTGTCCAGTTCATTCATAAGGCGGCTGATGTCCTCGCGCTCAATCGGCGGAAGAAATTCCTCTGCAAGATTTTCCAGCATGTTGTGCTTTACATTGTCGGACTCATGCTCGATACCGTGGATTTCATTCAGTGCGGAAAGGGCATGCTCCTCTGTATAATCGGTGCAGACCTTGTCCAGTGCCTTTGCAGCCCAGACAGCACAGTTTACGCAGTCCTCATAACCTTTAAAATAGCTGTAATGCTTTTTCTTTCCCATTTGTATTCCTCCTGCTGCCATGCAGCTAAAAAATGATCATTCAGAAAATCACCATAAAGAGTCTTGCCATAATATAGCCAAGCAGTCCGCAGCCCGGGAAGGTCAGTACCCAGGTAAGCACCATGTCCTTAACCACGCCCCAGTTTACGGCAGACAGTCTTTTTGCAGCGCCGACGCCCATGATTGCTGTTGTTTTTGTATGGGTGGTGCTGACCGGAATGCCGGTGACGGAGGAGAAAAGAAGACAGAAGGCAGCGGCAAGATCAGCAGAGAAGCCCTGATAGGTTTCAAGCTTTACCATATCCATGCCGACGGATTTGATGATCCGGTAGCCGCCGATGGAGGTTCCGAGACCCATTACAGCAGAGCAGAGAACCATAAGCCAGATCGGAATGACAAAACTGGAAGCATCATTTCCGCTCGAGAGAGCAATGCCGAGGAGAAACACACTCATGAATGTTTGACCATGCATGAATGCCATGGCTACGCCGCCGAAAACCTGCGCGCCGCGGAAAGCATCGATGCTCTTTCTGCGGTCTGTATTTCTGAAAATGAAACCGACGATTTTGACAATCACATAGCCGAGTACGAAACCAAGTACGGTAGACAGAAGAAGGCCATAGAGCACCTTTACCCATTCATTCCAGTTGATGCCGGAAAAGCTGCCGTGCAGAGCAATGGCCGCACCGGAGAGACCTGCAATCAGAGCGTGGCTCTCGGAGGTCGGGATACCGAATTTCCAGGCAGCAACTGCCCAGACAACGATGGCAACCAGTGCAGCGCAGAGTGCCTTTGCCGCATCTCCGGTGTTTCCGCCGAAATCCACCATGTTGTAGATCGTGAGGGCAACCTTGGCATTCAGCATGGTCATGACCAGAACACCGCAGAAATTCATGACTGCAGCCATCATAATTGCCTGCTTGGCAGGCAGAGCTCTGGTAGAGACGCAGGTAGCAATTGCATTCGGTGCATCTGTCCAGCCATTTACAAGGATTACCGCAAGTGTAAGTACTGCAGTAATCAGCATTAATGGATTGTGTAGAATAAGCATTATAAACTGAGTAAATCCGATTTGCACTTTTTCCTCCATGTGCAGCAGGTTCTGCTTTTTAAAGGATTTTGACAGGAAGCAGAAAGTATCTGCCGCATTACATAATATTTACTTTTTATTTACTTAGAATCCTTTTGCATTCTATCAGAATTTTACACGGAGCGATAGGAGTTTTTTGTAAATCTTTTGTAAAGTGCAGAAAGCCGTTGACAATATGTAGCACACTACTTATAATGCGGAAATGTACAATGCTACATAATATCCGTAAACCTGCTTTTGGCACGCACATCATCTGCATTACGGCGGATCGGAGGGAGAAATATTTTGGAGACAGAAGAAAACAAACTGAACAGAACAGGGAATGAGAAGCTGCAGCCTGCATGGAAGCAGGACAGGGACAGTCAGCCGCTGGGGTATAAATTCAAGCTGATCAATGACAAGTTTACAAAATACAGAAATGAGACACTGAAAAAGGACGATCTGACCTTCTCACAGAGCAAGATACTGTTTTATCTGCTCTGGCATCAGGATGAAAAAGTAACGCAGAAGGATCTCTGTGAGGCGGTGCATGTCAAGCATCCGACTATGATCGGACTTCTGAACCGTCTTGAGGAAAAGGAGATGATTGTCCGCAATGTAGATCCGGAGAACAAACGCTGCCGTATCATTTCCATGACAGACAAGGCGTCTGCGTTTCTGGAAAAAAATAAAGAACGGCATGAAGACAGAGACAGAATGCTTGTACGCGGCATGTCAGACGAGGAAATCCGGACACTCCGGCGCCTCCTCGACATCGTCTATCAAAATATGAAAGATATATAATGACGTGAGCGTCAATGACTTCAAGGAACATTGCAGAGGAGCAACTTATGATTAAAACAATAGCAGCACAGATTAAGGAATTTAAAGTTCCGTCTATCCTGACACCGTTCTGCATGATCGGCGAGGTTGTCTGCGAGATGGTGATCCCGATTCTGATGGGCCGGATCGTTGATAACGGAATCAACGGCGGAAACATGCAGTATATCATATCAATGGGTCTCAGAATGATCGTTGTTGCGATTTTCGGACTTCTGTTCGGTATCGGCGGTGCATTCGCAGGCGCAAAGGCATCCGCGGGACTTGCAAGAAATCTCCGGAAGGCCATGCATGACAATATTCAGACCTTCAGTTTTGCAAATATCGATCGTTTTTCCGCATCGAGCCTGGTGACAAGGCTGACGACGGATGTGACAAATATCCAGAATGCCTACCAGATGCTGCTCCGGATGGCAATGCGTGCGCCGGCATCCATGATTACGGCGATGCTGATGTCCTTTATCCTGAGCCCGCGCCTTGCAAGCATTTATCTCGCGGCAGTTATTTTCCTGGGCATCGTGCTCTTTTTCATCATGCGTTCGACATCCGGATATTTCCGTATTGTCTTTGAGAAGTACGATGCGCTGAATGAAAGCGTGCAGGAAAATGTTACAGCCATGCGTGTGGTAAAGGCATATGTCCGGGAGGATGAGGAAATCAGCAGATTCCACAGGGCGGCGCTCGGAATCTATGAGGTCTTTCTCAAGGCCGAGCTCCGTGTTGTCAGTATCAGTCCTCTGATGATGGGCGTGGTTTATATCTGCATTCTCCTCATCAGCTGGTTTGGCGCGCATATGATCATTGCAGACAGTCTGACCACCGGTCAGCTGATGAGTCTCCTCACCTACTGTATGAATATCCTGATGAGTCTGATGATGCTGTCCATGGTTTTTGTCATGGTTACGATGTCCGAAGCCAGTGCACGGCGTGTTGCAGAGGTAATCAACGAAAAAAGCACAATCCATAATCCGGAGCAGCCGGTGACGGAAGTTGCGGACGGAAGCATTCGCTTTGACAAGGTCTGGTTCCGCTATAATACGGCATCGGCGGAACCGGTGCTTAAAAATATAAATCTCAGTATCCGGTCGGGAGAGAGCATCGGTATCATCGGCGGCACAGGCTCTGCAAAATCCAGTCTTGTGAATCTCATCAGCCGTCTTTACGATGTGACGGAAGGTACGGTTTATGTCGGCGGCAGAGATGTGCGGACTTATGATCTGGAAACGCTCCGCAGGCAGGTTTCCGTAGTACTGCAGCAGAATGTGCTTTTCAGCGGTACCATTTATGAGAATCTCCGCTGGGGCGATCCGGCGGCATCCGATGAGGAGTGCCATCGTGTCTGCCGTCTTGCGTGTGCAGATGAATTTATCGATAAGATGCCGGAAAAGTATGACACCTTCATCGAGCAGGGAGGCTCGAATGTCTCCGGCGGGCAGAAACAGCGTCTCTGCATTGCCCGCGCACTGCTCCGGAAGCCAAAGATACTGATTCTTGATGACTCCACCAGTGCGGTGGATACGGCAACCGATGCAAAGATCCGCAGTGCATTCCGTACGGAAATTCCGGACACCACCAGGCTGATCATTGCACAGAGAATATCGAGCGTGCAGGACTGCGACCGGATCATTGTCATGGACAACGGAACGATCAACGGATTCGGTACGCATGAGGAGCTTCTCAGAGACAATGCAATCTACAGAGAAGTTTATGAATCCCAGGTCGGAACGACGGGATCCGGCGACTTTGACGAGAAAAACTGAGCGGAAGGAGAGAGACTATGGCAGAAGAAAAAGTAAGAGAAGTACGCGGTATGCATGGCAGGGCCCGCGGCCCGAGACCGAAATTAAAGGATCCGGTCGGACTTTTCAAAAGACTGATGGGATATGTTTTCAGGTTTTACAGCTGGCAGCTCGGTGTTGTGGTGGTATGCATTTTTGTTTCCGTACTTGCGAATGTCCAGGGGACCATGTTTACCAAAACGCTGATTGATTCCTATATTACACCGATGCTGGGCAGCACCGATCCGGATTTCAGTCCGCTTCTCCGCGCCATTGCACGGGTAGCCTTCTTTTATGCCATCGGTATCGGCGCCGCCTATCTGCAGGCGCGGACCATGGCTTTTGTAACGCAGGGCACGATGGAAAAAATGCGTGAGGAAGTCTTTGACCATATGGAAAAGCTGCCGGTCAGCTACTTTGACCAGCATCAGCACGGCGACATCATGTCTATCTACACAAACGATATCGATACGCTCCGCCAGATGATCAGCCAGAGTATTCCGCAGCTTCTGAACAGCG
>CAZPEW010000144.1:0-6490 GCA_964585695.1 uncultured Lachnospiraceae bacterium | reverse complement strand
AATCTTCCAATATGTGCATACGGGTGACCGACTGACCGGCTACATACAGAACATCAGGCC
Source organism: uncultured Lachnospiraceae bacterium (assembly GCA_964585695.1). Classification (GTDB taxonomy): domain Bacteria; phylum Bacillota; class Clostridia; order Lachnospirales; family Lachnospiraceae; genus Oribacterium. The sequence goes on along the minus strand of CAZPEW010000144.1, from coordinate 6,430 downwards.
TGATGGAAAGATTGATGTCACCCTGCAGCCCACCGGTCGCAAGCTGACCACCGACTTCGCTGAGACGCTGCTGCAGTGGCTCAAAGACCATGGCGGCAACTGCGATCTGGGCGACAAGAGTGATGCCGAGGACATCAAGCGGCAGTTCCAGGTGAGCAAAAAGACATTCAAAAGGGCCATCGGCGACCTATACAAACGGCACCTCATTGTCATCACCGACCAAGGTATCACTTTGGCCTGATGCCCACTCCTGATGTCTCTCTTACCCGCATAAAGCACCAGGAAAAGAGTCTTCCTACTCCTTAGGATAATATGCCCCCTTGATTTTCAGTTCCAAGGGCTTGCTACTGCCATTGGTATGAATAGTGATGCACTTCTGGAAAATGCCGGGCAAGAAACCATTGCCGTCATAGCTGACCACAATCGAATCTGTCTTTCCAACAGCCAATGGCTCACGTGAGAATTTCACAGAAGTGCAACCACAGTCGGGCTCTGCCTGATAGATGACCAGCGGCTGCCGCCCCACATTCTTATAAACAAACGTGCAAAACTTGGTCACGCGCTCATCATAACTCCCGAAATCGTGCTCCATCGGAGACAGGAAGGAAATGGTCGGCTGAGGCAGGTCGACCTGAGACGATTTGTCGGTCTTGCTCCCGCCATGACAAGACACCAGCAACAAGACAAGCAATAAGGCGATATAGTTCTTTTTCATCATATCATGATATATTTGAGGTGGTAATTAATAAAACCCACCTTAAGGGTGTGTTGGTACAAAATCCTCGCTGCCCAGCTTCAGCACACTTACAACACCCATACCAGGAGTAAAGTATTATATTAAAAAACGGAGAGCCACTGGAAAGTGCCTCCCCGCAAACATAATATCATGTGTGACGCCGCTGTTACTCAGCAATCATAATGGTCACACGGTTCTTGTTGTTCTCGGCAAAAGGCTGCACACGAGCACCCTTACTGTCAGCAGAGATACGGTCGGCAGAGATACCCTTTGCCATGAGTGCTTTCACAACAACATCGGCACGCTGCTTGGAAAGACGATCGTTGATGGTGTTGTTACCGGTACCGGCATCGGCATAGCCGGTCACATTCACCTTGGCATCGGGATGCTCGTTCAGGTAAGCCACAACCTCGTCAACCTTAATCTGCTCAGACTTTCTAACCACATACTTGTTGATGGTGAAGAACACATCACGACGGATGGGCTCAGCCTTCACGACAGGTGCAGGCTCGGGAGCAGGCTCAACCACAGGCGCAGGAGCGGGAACAGGAACTGGCTCGGGGTCAGGCTCGGGAGCAGGCTTCTCCTTCTTTGTGTAAGTCTTGCCCAGGTTGATGCGCAGACCAGCCAAGGCATTGAAATACCAATCGGGGTTGTCGGCCTTCTTCGAGTTGTACTTGTCGCTCAGGATGTTGGCATTACCCTCCAGCATGATGCTCACGGCATCGCTCACACGGAAGTTGAGCTCTACACCACCACGCCCGAACGGACGAATCTTAGAATCCTGCCAGAGATATTCAAGTTCATAATGGCTCAAGCTGTAGCTATACTGCTTCAACGTACCTGCAATGTCATTCACTTCATCATTCTTCCAGGCATAATTGGCTCCACCACCCACAAAGGCAGTCACACTGAACACACGGTTAGGGTTCCAGCCAAAGAAGAGATTAGAGAGGTTGACCATGAAGTCCAGGCCTGGGGCAATATAGTTGAACTTATAGTCGGCAGTAAGCGCAGGAGAGGTAGCACTGGTGGTATAGCCATTCCAGCCACCTTTGCTCTGCCATCCATTGGCCTGTAGACGCAAGCCCAGAACAGGGTTGAACTGATAGCCGATTCCAAGCTGGACATTCGGTGACAACAGCTTGTCGAACTTAGCTTCACCCAATGTGTACTGAGCACCACCCTGAAGATCCAGGAACCAGTGCTTCTTAAACTGATACTCAGGTGCTTCTTCCTGAGCTGTTGCAGCAACAGAGCCCAATACAATAAATGTTGCAGCGAACAATGTCCTTAACACTTTCATAAATGAATCAAATTAATTTTTTATTTGCGTTCCACTCATTTGATTAGTATCAGTCATGTTGTCGACCGTGGTAAGATACCAATGGCCACTTCGTCTGACAGGCTTGAGGAAGAAGCCTATCGTGTTGGGGCGGTTGTCACCTTCTTTCTTTTCGAAGAGCACCACATTGACCTTCACGATATTATCCTTTTCCTGATCGAAGACAAGCTTTTCAACAGTATATCTGACACCCCTGATGTTCATCAGAGCATTGGCCTGACGCCTGGCCAAACCTTTCGGAAGAGGAACAATGCTGTCTCCATCCAAGAACGACAGCATAGAAACTGCCGATTTGATATCCTTGTTGTTCAAATGATGGATAAAGTTATCTACCAGTTTCATGATCTCTGCCGTATCAGCATTGCTGAAATCGTCTTTAGGCGGAGCAATATACTCGCTCTGCATTTGTTTCAGCGACTTCTCCTTCTTGCAAGAGGTAAAGGTAGCTACTACCAAAAGAGAAAACAAGATTAGATAATATGCACTTTTTCTCATAAACTGTCATTTAGTGTAAAAGGGGTGCCAACGAGTTGACACCCCTCTTTTAATATTTGATTAGATGTTCAAATCTAATTATTGCTTCTTGGCACCAGAACCGGTGGTCTTGTTCACCGTAATGGTAACCCATACTACCTGCGTGTAGTTCAGTTTCTTGTCGACACCGCTGGTAGATTTATTGGTCTTCTTGTTGATCACGTTACCCCAGTTGTACTTCACTGCAATAGGAACGTAGATGTGGAAGATCTGGGCACCGGCACCATTGTTGGTGTACTCGATGGTACCATACTTCTTTCCAGCCATGTTACCCTCAGTCCAGCCATTACCAGATAAGCCATGGATTGAACTGTTGTAAACCTCTTTACCGGCAGCATTCTTCAGCTTGAGATAAGTTGCAGTGGTAATACCACTTTCGTTCTTATAGCTAGTGAGCGAAGGAATCTCCTCCACAGACTTCAGAGCCTTGATCTGGGCAACATCTGTCAAAGGATCACCACTACGAACCTCGTAGCTGAGCTGAGCATCAGAACGGATGTCCTCACGGATGACAGCCAAGTCAGAGATACCATAGAAGCTGTAAGGAACTTGACCCTCATCATAGTTGCCGTTCACAAGAACCTTATAATCACGCCAGTCAACGATATTGATGAGGTCTTCAATCTTCACCTTCTCAGTTTGATTCAAGGCATCAGTCCACTTAATATTCTTCGGCCATACGTTGATAGGACGCAGTACACGAACGTTGAAGAAGTTGTTGGCCAACAGCGGAGCGTAGCAGGGATCCTCAGAAGCCTTGATTTCCACATAGGCCGTGAAGGTCTTGTCGATATTGTCGGTCAGATAGCTCTTCATGATGTCGGCACCCGTGTTGTCGCGACGACCCATCTTGTTGATCAGGTCGGTAGCGGCGTTCTTGTTGTCATCCTCATCACCGAAGTAGTGCAGCACGGTGTATGTATCATCGTCAGCATTCCGCTTGAGTTCAGCAACCTTCTCCTTCTGTGCCAGAGCCAAACCATTCTGCTCGATGGCGTAGATTGTATGGTTGTTGTCGCCGAGTTCCAATGTCCACTTAGAACCAGAAGCACCTTCCACAACCCACGTATTGCCAGTAGCACTGATTGTAGAGTTGACTCCCTTCTTAGGCAAAGTGAACTCATAAGTAATCTTCGTCTTGACAGTACCGTCAGTATTGTAGAACTTGGTGAACTTGTCCTTCTTACCCTCGAGAGTGAGGATCATGGTCTTATTCACCCAGTACTCACGAAGATCCTTGTCAAACTTAGCGTTTGTCAGATCAACCTGAGCAACCTCAGCAGGTGTCGGAGTGTTGGCATGTACGTCAAGGTCAGACTCTGTACCAGGAACGTAAGACGAATTGAACTGGAACCAGTGGTGGAGATCCTTATTGGCAACCTTGCCATACTCGAAGTGAATCTTATTGGGAGCAAAGAAGAGCTTCACCCAGATGTTCGTACCATCAACCTTGTTGATGAAGCGTACCCATGTAGAGGCCTCCTTGGTGTTTTCGCCCTTAGAAGCATAAGTTACACCATACTCCTCCATGAACTTCTTGTACTTGGCAGCATTCATCTTACCGGCAGCAGCGTCGGTGAGGTTCCATTCCAATACGTTGGTCTGGGCATCCCAAGCCTGCGGGTCAGTGGCATTATCGTGCGGCGTGTACCATACACGACCATATGCTGCATCCTGATCGGCGAGCTTAGCAGAAACCTTGCTGTCGCTGTAGCGAACGGCCTGCCAGCTTGCAGTATAGAGCGAACCGTCTGCGATAGTCGGCATCACCGTCTTACCGTTGATAACCTCAAGATAGTAGTTCTTCTCAAACTCCTGTTTGGTGAGACCTTCAGTACCGAGCTTAGAAAGAATCAGATTCTCCACCTGCGACCAAGTCATCTTACCCTTGTCACCGCAGTTCATATAAATTTCGTCCAGCGGAGCCTCAACAGCCTTGTCGGCCAGCTCTGCAGCAACGATGCGCAGTTTGATGTAGCCATAGAGAACAACGTTACCCTCAGCATCAACCAAATCAACACGTACGAGCGGCTCACGGTCGATGACCTCACGTGTGGCAACCTTGCCAGTGATAGTCGTACCATCAGCATTTACCGAACGAGGAGCGAACACACCGTCTTCAATCTGCTCAATGTGAGCGGACTCACTGGTCTTCTCCTCACCGTGACGATAGTTGACAATAGTAAACTTATACTTCAGGCCGAGAGCCTCGAGCTCGTCAGCGGTCATCTTATAGTCGTGCTTGGCCTTACCATACTTTGCAAATGTGATATAGTCAGCATGAGTCTCGATGAAAGGCTTCAGGTCGATGGTCTTGTTGTAAACAACAGAGTGGGTAGCCGGCATAGTCAGCACGCCATGTGTCTGGGCATCAGCCAAGATCTTGCCATATTCCTCGCCCTTGGTACCATAGAGTGTGGTGTAAAGATGGTTGTTACCAATCACACCATCTTCAGGATTGCTACTAATAAATGTGTTCTGGTCAAGCACGGTTTCAGGATCATTGTCAGCAAGTGCAACAAGCTTAACCTTGGCAGGAGTGACAACGGCATAGTCAGATGTCACAGTCTGAGCTTCGCGATTCTCTGTCTTCGGATAAGATGTCTGCAGGGCGATAAACGGAAGCTTGCCGCCATACGAGCTCTCTTTGTCCACATCCGTCCAGTCATTGTTGGGCTGAACAGGATCAATGTTAGCACTGGCCACCCAATCCTTGTAATACGTGTCGAGCTTGGCAAAGTCAACCTTGAAAGGAATCGTCAGTACGCCATCCTCAACCTTGTTGACAGTACCGTCGAACGTGTCTTTCTTAGGAGTGGCGAAAGCACCTCCGGCACGTGTATACACCTCAGCTTCGTTGGTGAAGAAGCTGAATGTAGCATCCTCGAAGCTGGCAGACGTAGGATCCACGTGATATCTAGCAATGGCACCATCCTGAATGGTGACGGTCTTGGGAGTAGCCACAGGCTGCTTATTGTCAGCTGTAATGGTAATTGTCTCGTAACCGCTGGCACCCGTCACCTTATAGGTAAACTTAGTCGTTCCGTCAAAGCTGTAGACCGGTGTATTGTAGATGGCCGGCACCTCAATACCCTCCAGACCTTCCCAATAGAACGAAGGCATCAACACAAGCGAAGAGAGCTGCTTGTTGATGAGCACGGTGAGCAGGTTGATATTGGAAGACAGTTTCTTGTCAAGAAGGTCATTAGCCTTCTTCATCTCCTCCCTCAACTCTTCGATGGCTTTCGTGTCACCTACAGCAACTTTGACCTTGGCCATATCCTCCAGAAGCTTAGCCACATCTTCATTCAGCTTATCCACGGCAGCCTGGCCAGCCTTACCATCCAAAGCCTCCTGAAGTTTTTCCAATGCGGTTTCCTGCAACGCGATATTATCTGTTGCAGCCTTAACAGCATCTTCAAGCTTAGCCAACTTGGTCTCTACAACGTTCAGTCGACTATCAATAGCGTCGATTTTCACAAGAATACCATCGACAACGCTCTTGTCAGCCTTTGTTGCAATGGCATCTTCCAGTTCCTTCTTTACTGTAGCAAGCTGGTCGGCTGTCACCAACTTGGCCACTTCTTTCTGCAAGGCCTCAAGGTCACTCTTCGTTGCAAATGTCGCATGTGCTGCTGCGGCATCAGCCTTGGCCTGGTCAATGGCGGCTTGCAGCACCTTGACCTGCTCATCTAGTTTGGTCTTGAGGGATGCGATTTCCTGAGCATTAGCATTAATGTCATCATCGTAGTCCTTACACGACGTCACTGTACCTGTGGTACCCACAACAAGGAGTCCCAGAAGTAACGAACTTA
>CAZPEW010000143.1:0-6525 GCA_964585695.1 uncultured Lachnospiraceae bacterium | reverse complement strand
CAGTCTTTAAAAAGCCGTTTTCTTCCGCACTGGGAGTTACATCTTCCGGATAACCTTTCTTCTGCTGAAAGTAAACATAACAGTTACCGGAGGAGAAAAGATGGATTACACAGTAGACAGGATGGCAGCATTCAGAGTAATAGGTTTTGAATGGGAGTTTTCCATGGACAGTTCCTATGCAGAAATTCCCAGGTTCTGGGATGAGATCATGGAACAGTATGAGAGCAGCCTTTGCGCGGGGAAGCTGCCGGAAAATGAGATAGAGCAGGCAATATATGATAACCGTATCGGAGAGTTCGGTATCTGCATCGATGATATCGGACACAAGGGCAGATTCCGTTATATGATTGCGGGACGCTATATGGGCGGGAAGGTTCCTGAAGGAATGAAGCTTCAGGATATACCGGAAGCAGACTGGGCAAAATTCAAATGTCACGGTGCAATGCCGGAGGCGCTCCAGTCGGTTAATACCGCCATCTGGAAAGAGTGGCTGCCGGGAAACAAAGAGTATGAAACTGACGGGGATATCAATATCGAGTGGTATTCAAACGGCGGATCACCATCGGACGCAGATTATCAGAGCGCGGTATGGATTCCTGTGAAGAAAAAAGCAGAATAACATGCGTGCAGTATCGCTCAGGGGCAGTCCGGCATACTGACATCACAGGAAGCCGGATGAACCGGGGCTCTTAAGGAGGAAGCACCTTCTTCGAGCAGTCTGCCGGTCAAGCGGATGACGCTGTCCATAGGAACTTTCTGTCCGCTGCTGATCCAGACACGGAAGACATCAGTCGAGGCACCTGCCAGAAAGTTATTGATCAGCTGTTGTTCATCCGCAGAATAGTTAAAGAACGGATTGTAGTCTTTCCTGTTGTTTTCAAGATTCTTTGCCATGATTTTCAACGCAAAGTCCTGGTATCCGGGATCTGTAATAAGCTTTGTACGGAAAGGGTCGGCTGTATAAAACGTAAACATGACACGTGTCAGGTCATAGTAGCTGTAGGGTATTTTGAGTTTCCGCACTTCCTGTCCGTAATCTGCAACAACCTTTTGAATCATGTCTTCATAAAGAGCTTCTATGCAGGTATAGTGCAGATAAAAGGTTTTCCTGTGAATTCCGGCAAGTTCTGCAATCCTTTTGACATTGATGTTCTCCTGGTTCTCATTCATCAGGAGCGATCGGAAAGCATTCTGTATAGATTCCCGTGTTCTCATTGCACGGGGATTTTTTTCATGTATATTTTTCAAACGAAACATCTCCTTAGAATATCCACTTTATGAAAAGCGAGGCAATGCCACACACGAGCCATCAGTGGCCATTGATTACAGGCGGTCCCGGGTATAATTTAATCGCAGAAATACCACACGTGGACATTATAACGTGGAAACAGGAGCATTTCAATGATTCAGCGGAAAGTAAGGAGAATCAGCTATGAGTGAAAAAATTGTACAGACGGCAGGCAGAAAAGCGCTCGGTGATTTTGCACCGGATTTTGCCCGTTTTAATGACGACGTTCTTTTTGGAGAAAACTGGAACAATGAAGACATTGATGTAAAAACCCGCTGCATTATTACCGTGACAGCGCTGATGTCGCAGGGAATTACAGATTCCTCTCTGAAATACCATCTGCAGAACGCAAAAGATCACGGGGTTTCCCGGAAGGAAATTGCCGCAATCGTAACACATACGGCTTTTTATGCAGGCTGGCCTAAGGCATGGGCGGTATTCAGTCTTGCAAAAGAAGTCTGGACAGATGATGAGCCTGCACTGACCGGAAAGGACCGCTTCCAGAATGAGATCATGTTCCCGATCGGCGCGCCGAATGATGGCTTTGCACAGTACTTCGCAGGCCAGAGCTATCTGGCTCCGGTATCAACAGAACAGGTTCCGATCTTTAATGTTACCTTTGAGCCCGGATGCCGGAACAACTGGCATATTCATCATGCCAAGAGCGGCGGCGGACAGATGCTGATCTGTGTAGGCGGCCGCGGCTGGTATCAGGAAGAGGGGAAAGAAGCCGTAGAACTGACTCCCGGCAAGGTAATCAATATCCCTGCAGAAGTGAAGCACTGGCATGGTGCTGCAGCAGACAGCTGGATGGCACATCTGGCAGTTGAGGTGGCAGGTACGGAAACTTCCAATGAATGGTGTGAGCCGGTGTCTGATGAGGAATACGGAAAGCTGAAGTAAGTTCCGGTGTGTAAAATTAAAATCGTATAATACTGCAGCCGCAATTATTGACAGCTGTTTCTTTCGAGTATATGATCGGCATAGAAGGAAACGGAGGTATTGCATGAAAGTATCACCAACGGGTGCGGCGACATACACATCGCATCTCAGAACAAAAATAAATGAATTTCTGCGGGATGAACTTAAGGCATGTGACTGCGGAGATCTGGTTCCGAGCTACGGATCTGTGCTGTATATTATTTACAAAAATGACGGCAAGGTACAGATTAAAACCATTTACGATTCCTTATGCAAGCAGAAAACAACCATTACAGAGAGCATCAACCGGCTTGTCGAGCTGGGATATCTTACCAAGGAAACCTGTCCCACAGATGCCCGCTGCACATATGTGCAGGTGACTGACAAAGCCATTGCTTTTAAAAAACATTTTGACCGTATATCCAGGAAACTGCTGGATAAAATATTCTCAGGTTTTACAAAAGAGGAACAGAAGCAGTTTGTAGAGCTGATGGGACGCGCAATTGATAATTTCAGCTGAATGCTGATCCATAAAGGCAGGGGAGACCGTGATGGCTGGTGACGGACATGATTTTACATGTCTGTCATCGGCCTTTATCATTAAAAGTTATGCCGGCCGGATGGTCTGCAGCAGGGACAGAAGGAAAAGGAAGGACAGGCGGAAATGAAGATAATTGATGCGCATATGCATTTGTTTGATCCGGGCGAGTATGTGGATGAGATGGCTGCATCGGTAGGGCATAAGGACTCCTCACCGGAGGGGATGCAGAAGCTTTACCGGGAGATGGGGGTATGCGGAGCGGTTGTGATGGGGAACCAGGTGCTTACGGAAGATGCCTATCAGTTTCCGGAGATGTTCCATTACTGCATAGGGGTAGGAGATTTTGCACGTCCGACTGCGCCGGATGCGGAAACGATCCGACTCATGGAGCTGCATTTAAAAAGGCCGGCCTGCGCCGGCATCAAGGTTTATATCGGTTATGCATCTATTTATGCGGATGATCCGTGCCTGCTTCCGTATTACAGGCTGGCGGAAAAATACCATAAGCCGGTTGCCTTCCATACCGGTATGACAGCCGGATCCATGGGCTTCCTCCAGTATGCACATCCGCTGACCATTGATTCTGTGGCCGCGCAGTTCCCGGATGTACAGTTTGTACTTTGTCATTTCGGAAATCCGTTTCTGTCGGAAGCCGCTGCTGTTATGGAAAAAAATGCGAATGTTGCGGCCGATCTGTCCGGCATGCTGGACGGGGTTACGGATCTTGATCGCTATTTTGAGAAGCAGAAGGGCTATATCGGGCTGCTCCGTACCTGGATCAGCTATGTGGATGATGATTCCCGCTTCATGTTCGGCACGGACTTCCCTGCCGTCAACATTCCGAATTATATTGAATTCATACAGCGGCTGATCGACCGGGACAGCTGGGAGAAAGTCTTTTTTGACAATGCAGACAGGATCTACCAGCTGGGACTGAAATGACAGGAAGTATCAGCCGGTGATGCAGATCTCGTAGCTGCAGCCGGTTTCCATCCCGTGGAGTTTCCGGAAATCGCCCTGATTGATGCCGATGGATATGTATAAGGCAAGATCCGGGAACAGCACAGGGCTTCCGACGGGAACACAGCCAAAGGTTTTATCGTAAAGAACAGTATCCTCGAATACTGCAGGCGCTGCGGCGCTGTTCTGTCCCGGCTGCGGCCCGGAAATGCTGCTTCTGTTTTCTGTCATGGAAGTATCTGCAGGCAGCTGCCGGATGGATATGGAAACCATGGTGCCTGTCCGGAAACCTGCGTCTTTGAAAGCTTTATTGAGGAAGTTGGTTTCGGCTGTACCAAAAGGATCAAAGCTCTCGATCCGGCCGCATGCAAAGCCAGGCCGTATTACCGGTTTCGGAACAGGATAGCGGACAATCCCGGAAACCGGGTAGGCAGGACCGACTTCATTGAATGAGATGACACCGGCGGCCAGCCTGGCTCCGCAGTAGGCGAAAAGATCTCTGCCATGGAAAACGCTGACTTCCTCGGCAGAATTGTAGCGGTTTACAGTTTCATCAATGCTGCGGACCGCCTCAATGCCGATGGATTCGTCAAGGAGAGTCAGAGTTCCGTTGTCAGGTGTTATGACATAGCTTCCGTTCCTGAGCAAAGCAGCACAGGCTCTGCGGGAGGTTCCGACGCCCGGATCCACGACGGAAACAAATACGGTTCCGGCAGGCCAGCACGGCACAGTGTACTGCAGACAGGAGGAAGCTGCTTTTATGTCAAAAGCAGGCAGAAGATGCGTTGCATCATAAACAAGCAGTGTCGGATCAACCTGTGCGCAGACACCATGCATGCAGGCGACGAGGCCGGAATTGATGCCGAAATCAGAAAACATTACCATTGCTTTTTTCATTTTATATGAGGCGCTGAACATGCCCGCAGGTCTGCTGCGGCAGTGCGCCATCCCCCTTTCCGGAATTCCGCCATTTTCTGCGGAAACATATGTTTATGGTTAATCTGGAGCCGGTTTATTTTCTGCGGAAGGAAATGAGCCAGTCAGGCCCGCTGCCGATTCCGTAGCGGGAAGCCAGATTCTCCTGATTCAGTGCAATCTGAATGGTACGCATTTCGCTGTTCATCAGCAGCGGCATCCCTTTTTTTACGGACCCAAAGCTTGGTACATAAGGAACATCTGCCTGATAAACCGTTTTATCCTCATGCCGGATGACGGTCTCCAGAGTACTGTTGTAATCAAGACCCTCTGCTGCAAAAATATCCATCGGAATATTGGAACTGATCAGTCCGAAATGACAGTCTACAGATTCAATCATTCCGGAGATGACATGGTCATGAACGACAGGAGCTACGATTGGATGCAGTATGATATCTGCGGTACTGTATGCGGGACCTACACCGTCAAAATCAATAATGCCGGCGGCCAGTCTTGCCGCAGTATAGGCAAAAACATCACGGCCGTGGAAGATATTGACCCCCTCGCTGCCGGGCAGTCTGTTGACGGATTCGTCAATCTGCCGGACAGCGGCAATACCCGGATGCCGGAACATATGCGTCAGAGATCCGTTGTCCGGCGTAACTACGTAGCTTCCGTTTTTTAAAAGAGCGACACAGGCCTTGCGGGAGGTTCCGACGCCGGGATCCACGACGGAAACAAATACGGTTCCTGCCGGCCAGTAATCAACTATAAATGCAAGGGCGCAGGATGCGGCATATGTACTGAAACTCGGGATATTGTGGGTGGAATCAAAGGTCCGGAGAGTCGGATCCACCATCATGCATACGCCTTCCATCGTGCAGGTGGAAATGTCCTTTGTGAAATCTGTCTGCATAACAATTGCAGGCTTTGTGTTCTGAGATTTTTCGTTCATCATATATGCTCCTTTATACATTTTTCTGCATCACTGTATAGTTCAGACGATAATAATCCGGCAGTATATAGAACTTGCAGCGTGCAAACGGTTCGGATTCCGAGCGGTAAAGAATGCTCTCGATCAGGAAAAGAGGGGTATTCTCTCCGACACCCAGAAAAGAAACCTCCGTTTCATTTGCGCAGATCAGCTTGATTACCTGCTCTGAGGAAGCAGCATACTGGAAAATGGTATGCATGGTAGCTGTTTCTATGGACTGGGTCTCAGCAGGATTGAGATTCAGCACCGGAAAATATTTTGCAGGCAGCTGTGTAAAAGAATAGCCGATGATCTGGCCGGATGTAAAAAAAACACTGCTGCTTGCCAGAATCAGATCGGTGTCAGTCAGATGCAGACGTGATTTTGCAATGTCCGTCGGAGAACCGTAATTATAGGTGATTTTAATGTCTGTAATCGGAAATCTGGCATAGGTGATCATCGGATTGCTGATATTGCGTGGTGACTGACCGTTTCCGGGAGAGGTCACAATGGTATCTTTGCCCTGAGAGCGGAAAATCAGACCATCTTCATTGAGGATCGCAAGTGCCTGCCGCAGCGTATTGCGGCTGACCTTGTATTTTTCTGCAAGAGCAATTTCCCCCGGCAGTCTGCTGCCGACAGGATAAATACCATGCGTCAGGTCAGAATACAGAGAATTGTATACACCGATATAAGAAGGAATGGTATCCTTGCGTAAGGAAGTCTTCATTGACATCACAGCTCCTTTTTGAGTTGTTCAACAAGTAAATAGTAGCATGCAGAAAAAGAAAATTCAAGTGGTCATGACCGGAGATGCAGGAAAAAACCTGAAAATCCGTATAAAATAATAAATCCGCATAAAATCGTTATTTGAATCTGTTTGACAGGCATTCAGTAACGGTGCTATTATCGTGGTATTACATATTG
>CAZPEW010000142.1:0-6537 GCA_964585695.1 uncultured Lachnospiraceae bacterium | reverse complement strand
CGTATCCGTCCCAGGATGTGTCCTGGACCAGCACCGCATGATGCTCTTCTGCATATTTTTTTGCAAAGCGCACAGTATCATCATAGTTCATGTCCGTAATCTCTGCTGCAGCACCCAGCGCGCAGATATTGGAAAGACGTTCTGCCGAGCTTCCTTCCGGCATGAAAACCACACTCTTCTGGTGCAGACGGCTGGCCGTCCAGGCTATACCGCGTCCATGGTTTCCATCTGTAGCAGTCACAAAGGTCAGCTCTCCGGTTTTTTCCTTTGCCGCATCATCTGCAATACATTCATAACGCATTTCCTCTTCTGAAATACCAAGCTTTTCTGCTATGATCTTTGCAATGCAGAAGCTTCCTCCCAGCCCTTTGAATGCATTTAAACCAAAACGGCGGCTTTCATCTTTAACATAAATGCCGCGGACACCTGTTTTTCCGGCAAGACTGTCAAGACTCACCAGCGGTGTTTCTTCATACTCCGGAAAACTCCTGTGAAATTCAAAAGCAATCCCGGCATTTCTGACACCGAACCTGCATGCAGCAGGAGCCGGTTCATTCTGATGATTCCCGGAAATTCTGACCATTTCAATTCTCTTATCCATAAGTCCGCTCCTTGTCATTAATGAGAAACACGTGATCTGAAATAGCTTTCGGCAACATCCGGAAACATGGCATAAGTCAGCACATCCTCATCCTTCATAATCCACTGCCCGCATTTTTTCCTTAAGGCAGGCAGCGCATCCGGTATCAGATCCGCCGGTCTGCAGCTGATCCCCGTCTTTCTGCCGACAGCCTTCTTTCTTACCTCCGGATTCACCTCTCCTACTACGGATCCGTATTCACCTAGGATGAGGCGCTGCACCTCTTTCGGGATTATTTTATAGCGTTCTCCCGTCAGTACATTAAGCAGTGCCTGTGTCCCTACAATCTGAGAGGATGGCGTAACAAGCGGCGGTTCGCCAAGGTCTTTGCGTACATACGGGATTTCCTCAAGAACCTTACTGTAGTATTCTTCTTTTCCCGCTTCCTTAAGCTGTGCCATAAGATTTGACAGCATCCCGCCGGGTACCTGATAATGCAGTGTATTAATATTGATCTCCAGCATCTTAAGATTCAGCCGTCCGCTTTGGATCAGGCTGCTGCGCATTCTGTCAAAATATTCACTCACTTCATGCAGTGCATCCATATTAAGACAAGGATCATAAGCTGTACCTTTAAAAGACGCAGCCATCACTTCCGTTGCCGGCTGGCTTGTCCCCAGTGCAAGCGGTGATATTGCGCAGTCAATCATATCGCAACCTGAATCTGCTCCAGGATGCAGATCAGGAACTGTCCACAATTGCAAACGATGTGGGATTTTCAAGTCAGAGCCATTTTACGGCTGCGTTTAAAAAGGAAATGCACATAACGCCCTTCCAGTACCGTAAACTGTCTGCAAGAATTCCGAAATCCATTCTGCAGACCGATATGTAAGGATATGCAGGGCTTTCTGCATTTAAAAATTTCCAAAATAAAAGGGCGCTGACTTTCACGATTGAGTCAACGCCCCTCAGAGTTCACTTTCCAATGGTTTATACCTCCGGATCGTGATTTTGGATTGTGATAAACGCCGCTTTCTGTCCGGTGAAGCACACGCCGCCTTCCATACTCCTTTGTTTACCAGCTGATTTCCCGGTGCCCGGTCGGATGAAGCATGCGCCATCTTTCCTGCTTTCCGGTTTCTCTTTTATTCCGAATCTCTATGACTACAGAATAGTCCTTTGTCAAAGATATGTCAAGAGATTTTTTTCTGTTTTTCTGAATTAAGAAAAAATGCTTTTATTCCTCTGCTTCATCCTCTTCCTCATCAAAGCTGATCTCAAGTCCAGGTGTTTCAATCATGGCATTCCTGCAGATTCTCCTGAATTTCCGCATATAGTCCGGCATGCTGTCATCCGGATCGGCACAGTCCGTAAAATTCAGATCCCAGTCCTCACCGAATTCTGTCAGCACATCATAAAACGCATCCAGATTCCTGCCGAAGTGCTCCGGAAGCGGAAGCTCATCCTCCAGATAATCATACAGTTCGTCTCTGTCCGTAATTCCGTTTAAGTCAAGTTCATAATGTGTCATTGCAATTCCTCTCTTAATTCTCCGTCTTTTTCATCTGCCGGCTTCTCCCGGCATTAAATTTGTATTTTTATGGATCTCCATACAGCAGTGTATAAGATTCATAATGGTCTCCGGTATAATATATAAGACCGTCATTCGAATAGATAATCCGCCTTGCGCCCCGCTTTTTCTGCCCCAGTGTACCGATATCGCATTCATAATACTTCCGGTTCCTTGCCTTGGGAAGTTTCCCCTCGTGATTTCCGAAATAATCTCCGCCGATACACTTGCCGGGTGCATAATCCGTGAGATCTCCTCCCGGCCATCCGAGCTTCCTGGCTTCTGCTTTGGTAATAAAGTTGCCGGGCAGTTTACCGTAGGTGCGGATGTACAAAGCCACATCCTCTTTTTCCGTGTAGCTCCCCGACTCGGAAACAGCAGCCGGAGCCTTTTCTGCAGCGCCCGACGATTCCTCCGGTTCTGCGGAACTGCCGAATGCTGCGGAAGTGTCCGACGCTGCTGCGCTGCTGAATTCAGCTGAATGCTCTGCTGCCGTACTGCCTGCAATGGCAGTCTCTGCGCCGGATCCTGCCGGTATGCTGCCGGATGCTCCGTTTCTGCCGCATGCATACAGAAAAAGCACCAGCAGCGGCAAAAGCAAAATAAGCCGCTTTCCTGCAGTTTTCCACCTGAATTCAGGCCGACCGCTTACACGTCCGCTCATAGCTCCCCCCACGTCAGATTCCTTCGTTATTAATCTGATTTTACGACGTACACAGCAATATTGCAACGAATCTGACGAAAATTTTACACTGTTAAAAATATGAAAAGGAATTGATTTCTTTTATTAATACAGTTTACCTGTTTTCATGATATGATTTACATAAATCTGAAGGTGTGCATTGCCATGCGCAATTATCTGAGACAGGAGAAAAAACCATGCTTCATTTTCCGGAAATACCCAGTATCAAGACCAGCTATCATAAAAAGGCGATAGCTGCCGTATTCTTTGCGGCATTTCTTTCTTTACCCGCTGCAGCCTATGCCTCTGTTTCTCTTAACAGTGTATCTCTGACTGTTACTGACAGCGGATCCCGCGTGATCGTTGAAAAATATGCTGCCGGATCCAGCTACACGGTAAAGAGTGCCTCTGTCAGCGACGATATCCTGACCATCAAAGTAGCGGCCGATTCCGGCTACGGTTTCAGCAGTAACTTCAAGGCAAGCCATGTGAATATCTACGGAGATTACAGCTCCTCCGATGTTACCGGCGTCTCCCGCACCTCCTCCGTACTGACCATCAGAATGGACACCGATGCAGAGGATTCCTCGGGCAGCTCTGTCAGCGGAGATCTCGAGGTCTCGGATCCTGACTGGAATGAGACTACCGGTCGTGCTTCCTGGGACGGAGATGCAAAAAAATATGAAGTCCGTCTCTACCGCGGAACCAAACTGATCAAATCCGATACAACCACAAAGACATATTACAGTTTTGCACAGTTTTTTACGCAGAGCGGAAATTACACCTTCAAGGTCCGTGCAGTCAGAAGCGATTCCGTAAAGGGTGACTGGACGGAATCCGGTGAGCTGAGTCTTACAACATCAGAAGCTGCCGACATAAAGAATGCCTACAGCACCGGCACCGGTGCCGCCGGTGTTTCCGGAAACGGTCAAAGTGCAGGAAGTCCTACCGGAAGCAGTCCGAAGGGCGCCTGGCTCAAGGATCAGACCGGCTGGTGGTACTGCAATGCAGACCGCAGCTATACTGTAAACAACTGGCAGTACATCGACAATTACTGGTATTACTTTGACGGTGCAGGCTACATGGTTACCGGCTGGGTCAAGTGGAAAGATCTGTATTACTGCCTCGGCACAAACGGGAACATGCTTACCGGTGTCTGGACACCGGACGGATATTATGTAGATGCAAACGGCGTCTGGGTGCAGAGTATGGGTAAGAAGTAGAAAGAAAAATGTTATAAATACCACCGTTTTTTTCAGTCTCGTTTCAGTGTCGGATGTTAATATGAGGACACTTAACAAAGGAGGGTCATCAAACCATGATGAACATAAAAAAAGCAGCAATTCCTTTTGCAGCATTCGCGTTAACCTTAATTCCTTTTACAGCACTGGCTTCTACAAAAACATCCATCACCAGTGTTGATATTTCCGTTGACAACAGCTTGGAATTCGGCGAGAGCAACACAGATGTGGAAGCAACCACCAGTTCTTCCTACTATGATGTATACAGTGTCAGTGTTACCAATGTTCCGTCCGACGGCTGGGAGGACGGAGACAATCCAAAACTTACCATTAAGCTTGAGCTTGAGGATCCTGATGATTATAAGTGGGCTGTCACCAAGTCTTCTGTTGACATTACGGATACCAACGGCACCGGAACCGTAAGTTCTGTTTCCAACGGCAGCAACTATCTTACCATCACCTATGTAATGGCTGATCTTGATGACAGCGACGAGAGCTACGATCTGGATATCTCCGACACAGACTGGGATGAGAGCAACGGCATCGCCAGCTGGGAAGAAGCCGAGGATGCAAAGAAATATGAAGTCCGGCTGTACCGCGGATCAACACTCCTGACCACTGTAACAACCACCGACAATGAATACAATTTTGCAAACTACTTCACACAGGACGGCACCTATAAATTCAAGGTCCGCGGCGTTTACAGTTCTTCTCATAAAGGTTCCTTTGAAACCTCTGATGATCTGGACGTAACCAGCTCCGAGGCTGCTTCCATTAAGTCGACCTATACCGGTTCCACTTCAAGTTCAAGTACTTCCTCCGGCTCGGGAAGCCCGGCTGCAGCAATTTCCACAAGCACAGGCGGTGCCGGTTCTGCAGTAACTACTGTCGGACAGTGGATCAAGGACAGCTCCGGATGGTGGTATAAAAATGCAGATGGTTCATGGCCTGCAGCAACATGGCAGTTTATAAACAGCAAATGGTATTATTTCAACCAGTCAGGCTATATGGCAACCGGCTGGGTCAAGTGGAACAGCAACTGGTACTACTGCGGTGCTGATGGCGCAATGTATCAGAATGCAACAACTCCGGACGGTTATTATGTAAATGCTTCCGGTGTATGGGTTGCCGCATAAAATCCAGGTTTTTCATTTACTCCCCCCATGAATATAATTAGAAAAGCAGCTGTACAGAGATCATCAATTCCGTTCTCTGTACAGCTGCTTTTTATAATGCCTGTCCGATTCTGCCGCGCGTTAAAAGAATACAACCGGAGAAACAAGACTGCGCAGCAGGGAAACAATGCTCCAGCCGGCAATCGCACTCTCCGCAGAATAAACATCCAGTACAGCGCGTACACCCTCTGTCTCTGCCGTAATCCTGTGATCATCTCCCGTAAAACCGGAAACACTTACAATTCTTGCCTTTGTCCTCGCAGGCCCGGCAGATGCAAGTGCAGATGCCACGGCAACATTCACCTTGGCAGGCAGAAGCCGGATTGCATCTGCTGCCGTTCCGGCAAAGGCTTCCGCTTCCCGGCTGCTTTCCATCTCGCTGCGGTAGACCGGCGTATTCCTGAGTGAAGCCGGACCTTTATGCGTTTCGATGCCGGCAGCAATCTCCCCTCCCGATGCTTCGGCCATCAGCGACACTGTCTGCAGCACATCAAATCCGCCGACCGCTCCATGCGGGATGTAAACCCTGGAATGATACTCCTCTGCAGTCTTTCTGACCTCCTCATAAAATGCTTCCTCTGCGAATGCTCCGACTGACAGCGGAATAAAAGACACTCCGCTCTTAAGAACCGGAATGCAGCATTCGCGGACGACAGCCACAGATGCTGTTTCTATCACATAATCCGGATGCCCGGACAGCAACTCTCCAAGTGTTTCCGCCGCAGTCCCGTCTGTCCCGGACAGCAGCTTTTCCGCATCCTCTTTATGGCGGCTCATTGCTCCTGCCAGCTCGTACTCCGGCAGCAGTCCGTTCTTTACAGCCGCTGCAACAATATTTCCGAGATACCCGCAGCCGATAATGGCAATTCTTCTTTTCATCTCTTTTCCTCCTGCTTATAAACAAGTTATACCACAGGAATGGGGATGTTTCCAAATGAACCTGTACCGCCCGGCTCTCTACTGTACAAGTATGGCCTTCCTGATGTCCTCTGCACTCCGGCCCTTCATCTTCCTGCCGATCAGGTAATCTGCCGCATCTGTCCACTGGTCCACCGGATAATCCTCTGCACGTGTCTGTCTGACACACTCATAAATATAATTTCTGTTTTCCGGCAGTTTAAGCTCAGAAATAAAAGGTACCCCGATAGATTCCGCAAGATCTTCCAGCAAATTTCCCTTATGTACGAATTTTGTCATATTTCCCCCAGCCTCTGACACTTTTGTCCCAATGCATCAAAATTTTCGTTTTGTTGCCTGCTGTGCAGATAAACCTGTCTGCAGCATCTGCA
>CAZPEW010000141.1:4474-6578 GCA_964585695.1 uncultured Lachnospiraceae bacterium | reverse complement strand
TGCCGGAGAGCTTATCAGCAATATTAGTGACGCATGAGCACATTGACCATATCAGAGCCATCGGTACCATAACGCGGAAATACAATATCCCTGTTTACGGGACACTGGAAACGCTCCGGGAGGTACTTCTTAACAAGTCTATGGGGGAAGTACGGCGTGAACTTCTTTTTCCGCTGCTGCCGGATCGTCCGGTTCAGGTAGGAGATCTCAGCGTATCTGCATTCTCCATTGATCATGACGCGGTAAATCCGGTTGCCTACCGGATAGAATCCGGCAGCAGAAAGGTAGCGGTTGCAACGGATATGGGACATGCCGACGCTTATGTCAGGGAGCATCTCATGGGACTTGACGCCATGCTCGTAGAAGCCAATCATGATATTCAGATGCTTACATCGGGACCTTATCCGATTGCACTGAAACGCAGAATACTTTCCGATCACGGACACCTTTCCAATAATAATGCGGGAATTCTGATAGATGATATTCTGAATGATGGTGTGCGGCATGTTTTTCTTGGTCATCTGAGCAAGGAAAACAATCTGCCGGAGCTTGCACTCCGTACGGTACAGAAAACAATAGATCAGTCAGAGAGCCATTTCCATGCAGCGGATTTTGATATTACCGTAGCAGAAAGGGACAGCATATCCGGGATTCTTGAATTCTGATCAGTTACCGGCTGTATCCGGCTGCCGTGATCTATCGTATTCAGGAATCGGAGACATTCGCAAAAGTAATAGGTTTTAGCTTGCTTTCCATAAAGGGAGCATGGTATTTTATAGAAGATCAGTTGCAGCAGAAATCCGGATCTGTCCGGATACATTCCGAGGAGGATAGAATGAAAAAAGCGATAATCACTGTAGTCGGCAAAGACAGCGTTGGTATTATAGCAAAGGTCTGTACCTTCCTTTCTGAAAAAGGTATCAATATACTGGATATTTCCCAGACCATTACGGGGGGCTTTTTTAATATGATGATGATCGTGGACATTTCTGCGGCAGATGCAGAGGTGGATGAGATCAGCACAGAACTGGAAAACCTCGGCAAGACCATCGGGGTCAATATTAAACTGCAGCTGGAAGAGATATTTACTTCCATGCACAGAATCTGACGGGAGGCTTTGATGGATCATTTTATCGATATAAGCAGCAATGAGGTACAGGAAACCAACAATATGATTGAGCACAACAACCTGGATGTGCGTACAATCACAATGGGAATCAGTCTTCTGGACTGTGCTGCTTCGGACACTGAAACTTTCTGCAGCAATATCTACAGGAAAATCACGGATTATGCCAGAGATCTTGTTTCCACCGGAGAAAAAATTTCCAGAGAATATGGCGTGCCTATCGTAAATAAAAGAATTTCTGTTACCCCGATTGCAATTGCAGGGGCTTCTGCCTGCAGATCCGAGGAGGATTTTGTTGCGGTTGCAAAGACACTTGACCGTGCAGCAAAAGCCTGCGGCGTTAATTTCCTTGGCGGTTTTTCCGCGCTCTGCCAGAAAGGCATGACACCGCAGGATGAAATGCTGATGCGTTCGATTCCCCGTGCACTGTCGGAAACAGATATTGTCTGTTCGTCTGTAAATCTTGGCTCCACAAAAACAGGAATCAATATGGATGCGGTCCGTCTGATGGGGGAGGTGGTGAAGGAGGCGGCTTTCCTCACAAAGGACACCGATTCCTCTGCCTGTGCAAAGCTTGTTGTATTCTGCAATGCACCGGATGACAATCCGTTTATGGCGGGTGCCTTCCATGGCGTTTCCGAGGCGGACTGCGTTATTAATGTAGGTGTTTCGGGGCCTGGTGTTGTAAGAGATGCACTTGAAAAGGCCAAGGGCAGGGATTTTGAATTTCTCTCGGAAACCATTAAAAAGACTGCCTTCAAGATTACCAGAGTAGGGCAGCTGGTTGCCAAAGAAGCCTCCCGTATGCTTGGTGTTCCGTTTGGAATCATTGATCTCTCTCTTGCGCCTACACCTGCAATCGGAGATTCAGTCGCAGATATCCTTGAGCTCATGGGACTGGAAAAGGCAGGGGCACCGGGCACAACAGCAGCGCTTGCCATGCTGAATGATCAGGTTAAAAAATGCGGTATTATGGCA
>CAZPEW010000141.1:0-4464 GCA_964585695.1 uncultured Lachnospiraceae bacterium | reverse complement strand
GAGGACTGAGCGGCGCTTTTATTCCTGTATCCGAGGATCAGGGCATGATCAATGCGGTGCTTGCCGGGGCTCTGAATATTGAAAAGCTGGAAGCCATGACCTGTGTCTGCTCTGTAGGACTGGATATGATAGCCATTCCGGGAGATACCAAGGCAAGTACCATTTCCGGCATTATTGCCGATGAGGCGGCACTTGGCATGGTCAATCAGAAAACCACTGCAGTACGTGTGATTCCGGCATACGGCAAAAAGGTCGGAGACACAGTCGATTTCGGCGGACTGCTCGGGCATGCGCCGGTGATGGCGGTCAATACATTTGACTGCAGTGCCTTTATCGGACGAACCGGCCGGATTCCGGCGCCGATTCATTCTTTTAAAAATTAATGCAGTACGGCTTTTTACAATAAAGCAGGATCAGGCCCTGCGGGCAGAAGACAGGAAAAATGCCTTTTGCCTGCAGGGTATTTCTTTTGCTGCAGTGTTTTTCCGGGAAAGCGGATTTCGGAAGGAGGCATCTCTTGTATAAAGGACAGAAGGTTGTCGGGATTATTGCAGAACTCAACCCGTTTCATGACGGTCACCGTCACATTATTGAAGCGGCAAAAAAAGAGTGCGGTGCAGCCTATGTAATCATTGCAATGTCCGGATATTTTGTGCAGCGGGGAGAGCCGGCTGTGTATTCAAAGTATGAAAGAGCCGAGGCTGCCGTAAGAAACGGTGCAGATCTTGTTCTGCAGATACCGGAAATGTTTTCGGCTGCGGCGGCAGAGGACTTTGCCGGTGCAGGTATTTCTCTGCTCCGCAGAACAGGAATTGTAGATACGCTGGTTTTCGGTTCTGAATCCTGTGACGGAAATCTGCTCAGGGAAGCCTGCAGCTTTTTAACGGCACCTGCACCGGCATTCGATGACAAAATACGGGAATATCTTAAAGCAGGCAGAACCTATCCGGAAGCGAGGATGCTGGCGGCAGAGGCATCCGGGATTTCTCTTTCCATTGCGCCGAATGATGTTCTGGGCCTGGAATATCTGATGGCAATGCGGAAACAGTCGGCAGACTTTGACTTTCATTTGATACGGAGAGATCCCGGCTTCAGAAGCGCACATTCCATACGGGCGGATCTTAAGGCAGCAGGTGAGATCCGGGGCGGTCTCCGCCCGGTTTTTCCAGACAGTCTTTCGGATATGCTTTCCTATCGTCTTCTGCAGCTGGATCATGCCGGCGTACCGCTTACGGAATTTATGGATGTTTCAGCCGACCTCAGCAGCAGGATCAGCAGGTGTATGCAGGAACCTCTGTGTTTTACGGAACGTGCGGCTTTTGTCAAAACCAGAAATTATACGTACAGCCGTATATCGAGGGCATTCATTCATATTCTTCTTGATATACATACAGAGACCTATCAGCGGATCCGAAAAGAAAATTACGGCAGATATCTCCGCGTTCTCGCAGTGAGAGAGGACCGGAAGGATATGCTCGGCGCTCTGCAGGCAGCGGTTATTGTTTCGCCCCGCCGCGGTCTGGAGACAGTACAGTCCGCAGAGCAGGAAGCACTTCTCCAGACAGATCTTTTTGCAGCGTCTTTGTACAGGCAGATGAGCCATTCTTCCGAAAATGAGTTTACTGGAAAACTCCGGGCAATTATGGTATAACAAAGTCACAGGATTTTTGTCCGTGACGATCCATGCAGAGGCAGGACACAGGCTTCCGCAGCGGCATGGAATATCAGAAAAGTAAAATGGAAAAGGAGGCAGACAGATGAAGCTGATTTATGCCATTGTGAGAAATGACAATGAGGATGATGTGAATGATGCCTTGATGAAGGAACATTTTCAGATCACAAAGCTGGCAACGACAGGAGGCTTTTTACGGAAGGGCAATACTACACTGATGATCTGTACAGACGATGACAAGGTGGACGACTGTATTGAAATTATCAAAAAACAGTGCGGCAAAAAGCAGAGGATTACGGTGAACATGCCTTACGTATCCGGATCCAGCATGGTGAACTATACAACGATGCCGATGTCTGTGGAAATCGGCGGAGCAACAATTTTTGTAGTAGGCGTTGACCGTTTTGAGAAATATTGATGCTGTTTTCAAATAAATGCAAGCTTTTCTGTTGCGGTCAAAATGCAAAGTAGTATAATCTGTTTATGGTATGTTGTATACATTATAATTTTCATTATTTTCTATAAGAGAGGAGAATTACCAATGGCTTTTATTGATGACATTAAGGCAAAGGCAAAAAACAGCATGAAGACGATTGTTCTTCCTGAGAGCGAGGACAAGAGAACACTGGTTGCAGTAGATGCAATTCTCAAGGAGGGCTTTGCCAAGGTCATACTGATCGGCAATCCGGATAAGGTTAAGGCAGACGCAAAGGCGTGGGATGTAAACATTGACGGCGTAGAAATCGTAAATCCGCTGACAAGCGATAAGCTTGCTTCCTATGTGGATAAGCTGGTTGAACTCCGTAAGAGCAAGGGTATGACTCCGGAGGATGCAAAGAAGATCCTCACAAGCTCCAATACCTATTATGGCGTCATGATGGTAAAGATGGGTGATGCAGACGGTCTTGTTTCCGGTGCATGCCATTCAACAGCCGATACACTTCGTCCAAGCCTGCAGATCCTCAAGACAAAGCCGGGTACAAAGCTTGTTTCTGCTTTCTTTGTTATGAATGTTCCGAACTGTGAATACGGCGAGAACGGTACATTCGTATTTTCCGACTGCGGTTTGAACCAGAACCCGACTGCTGAGGAGCTTGCAGCAATTGCAGAGTCTTCCGCAGAGTCTTTCCGTTTCCTGATCGGCAAGGAGCCGAGAGTTGCAATGCTTTCTTATTCTACAATGGGATCAGCAAAGCATGATGATGTAACAAAGGTACAGGAAGCAACCAGAATTGCCAAGGCAGCTAATCCTGATCTTGCACTGGATGGCGAGATGCAGCTTGATGCAGCGCTTGTTCAGTCTGTTGCAGATTTAAAGGCACCTGGCTCCAAGGTTGCAGGACATGCAAATACGCTGATCTTCCCTAATCTGGATGCCGGAAATATCGGCTATAAGCTGGTGCAGAGACTTGCCAAGGCAGAAGCCTACGGCCCGATGACACAGGGTATTGCAAGACCGGTAAATGATCTTTCAAGAGGCTGTTCAGCAAAGGATATTGTCGGCGTTGTTGCCATTACTGCAGTGCAGTGTCAGGCATATGACTAAGAGTACGGTACCGGTAAGCTATCATAAGACGAAGGGGAAAATTCAATGAAAATTCTTGTTTTAAACTGCGGCAGTTCTTCTCTGAAATATCAGCTGATTGATATGGAGGATGAATCCGTTATTGCAAAGGGACTTTGTGAGAGAATCGGTATCGAGGGGTCCAAGCTGACACATAAGGTGCCGGGCAAAGATGAATTTGTTCTTGAAGCAGCTCTGCCTGATCACTCCAAGGCAGATGCGCTGGAGAATGATTCATTGACAGATGCACAGCACGGTGTTGTAAAGTCTGTTGATGAAATCGGTGCCATCGGCCATCGCGTACTCCACGGCGGCAAGACACTTACAGAATCAACCGTTGTTACTGAACATGTAAAACAGGTTATCCGTGACTGCTTTGATCTCGGACCGCTGCACAATCCTGCAAACCTGATGGGAATTGAAGCCTGCGAAAAGGTTGTTCCGGGCAAGAAGAACGTTGCTGTATTTGATACAACATTCGGCATGTCTCTGCCGGAAAAGGCATTTTACTATGCAATTCCTACAGAGTATTATGAGAAGTACGGCATCAGACGCTATGGTTTCCACGGGACAAGTCATACATTTGTTTCCAAGGAGACGATCCGTTTCGGAAATCTGGATCCCAAGACGGCAAAGGTTATTGTCTGTCATCTCGGCAACGGAGCATCTGTATCTGCTTCCATCGGCGGCAAGGGCGTAGATACATCCATGGGACTGACTCCCCTTGAAGGACTGATCATGGGAACCAGATCCGGCGATATCGACCCGGCTGTTGTACAGTTCATTGCAAATCATGAGCACAAGACAGTTGATGAGGTTCTGAATATCCTTAACAAGAAATCCGGCGTACTTGGCATGAGCGGCGTTTCATCTGATTTCAGAGATGTTGAGAAGGCTGCTGAGGAAGGCAACCATATGGCAGAAGTTGCTCTTGATGCTTTCCGCTACAGGGTGGCAAAGTATATCGGTGCCTATGCTGCAGCAATGAACGGTGTTGATGCCATTGCATTTACAGCAGGTGTCGGCGAGAATGACAAGAAGTCCAGAAAGATCATTACAGAGCAGTACCTTGGATTCCTTGGCGCAAAGATTGATGATGCCAAAAACAATGTAAGAGGAAAGGAAGCAGAAATTTCCGCTGATGATTCAAAGGTAAAGATTTATCTGATTCCGACCAATGAGGAACTTGCCATTGCTAGAGATACACTCAGGCTTATTTCTGAGTAAT
>CAZPEW010000140.1:397-6586 GCA_964585695.1 uncultured Lachnospiraceae bacterium | reverse complement strand
GGAAAATACATCTATATTGTGCAAAACGGCGCTCACAACTTCACTTTTTGACTGATAATCCTCAATCAAATCATATTTTGTTTTGATTTCTTGTGCTTCTTCAAAGCGAAGTTCAGATGCCAGTTCTTGCATTTTTTGTAGCATGTTCTGACTTATTTCACGAGTATTGCCTTTAAGGATCTCTTTTATATCTTGAATACTCTGCATATATTCTTCATGGGTTTGCTTCCCAATGCAGGGAGCCTGGCAATTCTTTATATGATATTCCAGGCATACTTTGAATTTACCCTTGTCAATACTTTCTTTGGTAAGAGTCAGGTGGCAAGTCCTGATTTTATATAATTTCTTTATCAAGTCGAGCACTGCATACATGGAGGGCAGGTGACTATAAGGACCATAATATGTTGATCCGTTTTTTATAATCTTTCTTGTTTTGAATATTCTTGGATAATACTCATTACTGACACATATAGAAGGATACGTTTTGTCATCTTTCAGTAAAACATTGTAGCGTGGTTTGTATTTCTTTATCAGATTATTCTCAAGTAGGAGAGCGTCTTCTTCAGAGCGCACTACTATGTATCTAATATCACAAATTTTGCTAACTAACGTCCGTGTCTTTATCGGCTGGTTATCTTTGTGAAAATAGGAAGAAACTCTTCTTTTCAGGTTTTTTGCTTTCCCAACGTATATAATAGTCCCTTCATCATTCAAGTATTGATAAATCCCGGGACTCTCTGGTAAATTGGAAACAATCCCTTTCAGATATTCTTCCTTTTCCTTCTTGAACATCGTATTAGACCAGCTTTATTATGAGAATACTAAAATTTATAGTATTACAGACATAACAATGAATCAATCTCAATGCTTTTATCAAAGATTTCTCTGCCATGTAAACCTTCCAGCTCAATCAAAAAATTGACTATGGTTCTTTTGGGTTTTAGTTTTTGAACCAAATCATAAGCAGCCTTCATGGTACCGCCAGTAGCTAAAAGATCATCGTGGAGTAGGACGACATCACCTTCCTCTATAGCATCCTTGTGCATTTGGATGGTATCTTTCCCATATTCTTTGTCATAGCTTTCCTCAATAACTTCAGCAGGCAATTTGCCCGGCTTGCGAATTGGAACAAAACCTGCGCCCAATCTTACAGCGAGTGCAGCACCCATGACGAATCCGCGGGATTCTATGCCTACAACTTTTGTGATGCCTTTATCCTTATACAATTCGTATAAAGAGTCTTCCATTTCTTTTAGACACTCTGCGTTCTTAAATAGTGTTGTGACGTCTCTAAACATGATTCCCTTTATCGGAAAATCAGGAATGGTTCTAAGATTGTTAAGTAATAATTCTCTGTTCATATCTTTTATATATATTGTTTTCTAAAATGTTCCACGTGAAACAAAAAGTCCTTAACGTCCCAATAATACGAGCATTACGTTTATATCGCTAGGAGAAACTCCAGGTATTCTGCTCGCTTGTGCTAGCGTTTCAGGATTAATCTTTGAAAGCTTTTGTCTTCCTTCCGTTGAAATGGACAATAATGAGCTATAATCAAATCTTCCTTTAATTTTAATATCTTCCAGGCGTTGTGCTTTTTCTGCTATCATTTTTTCACGCCCGATATATCCTTGATATTTGATTTGCACTTCTGCAGCTTCAATAACTTCTTCTTTTCTATCAGTTATGTTCTCCATTACTTCTTTCAAAGGCTTTACTTCTTCTGCTAAATTGTATAAGTTAATCTGAGGACGGTTTACTAGGTCAATAAGCTTACAACCGTGAGCTAGGGGTGCAGTTCCAATTGATTCAAGAAAAGAATTAATAATTGACGGTTTAATCGAAAAATTCTTCGAAAATTCAATAATCTTATTAATGCTATCTTTCTTGCTCGTCATCGCTTTGTATCTATCTTCTTTTGCCAGGCCGATTTTATAAGACTTTTCGGTTAGCCGCATATCTGCATCATCTTGTCTGAGGAGAATCCTGTATTCTGCTCGAGAGGTAAACATCCTGTAAGGTTCATCAACTCCTTTTGTTACCAAATCATCGATTAAAACGCCAATATACGCTTCATCTCTTCCTAAAACAAAAGGTCCTTTTCCTTGGCAATTGAGTGCAGCATTGATACCTGCTATGATTCCTTGTCCTCCGGCTTCTTCATAACCCGTTGTTCCATTAACCTGACCTGCAAAGAACAAATTTTTAATTATCTTCGATTCCAACGAATGATTTAGTTGCGTTGGATCAAAATAATCATATTCTATTGCATATCCTGGACGATAGATGACGAGATCTTTGAATGCAGGTATTTTCTTTAAAGCTTCAATCTGAATATTTATCGGTAAAGAGGATGAAAATCCGTTTAAGTATAGTTCTCTTGTCGTTTCTCCTTCCGGCTCCAAAAACAACTGATGTTTTTCTTTGTCGGGAAAAGTAACAATCTTTGTCTCGATACTTGGACAATATCTCGGACCGATACTTTTAATTTCTCCGTTGAATAGGGGAGATTCCGGAAGTCCCTTTCTCAATACTTCATGCACATCTTCGTTGGTAAAGCATGTCCAGCAAGGCAGCTGTTTTAGTTTTCTGGCCTCTCCTAGAAAAGAAAATTTATGGAAATCGTTTTCCCCATCCTGAACATCCATATATTCAAAATGTACGCTTCTGCTGTCTATTCTTACGGGCGTACCGGTTTTCATTCTTCCTGAAACAATACCGTATTTAGTAATGGATTCAGTAAGTTTATATGATGCAGGTTCGGCAACTCTACCTCCCGGCAACTGTGTATGTCCGAAATGTAAAAGACCGTTTAGGAATGTTCCGGCAGTAAGAACCACGCATTTGGCTTTGAAGGTTACATCCATGTATGTAATCACTCCTTTGATATCGCCATCTTCTACAATGATTTCTTTTACCTGGTCTTGCCATATATGGAGATTGGGTATGTTTTCCAGGACTTCCCGCCATGTCCAAATGAACTTACCTCTGTCACATTGAGCTCGTGGGCTCCACATGGCGGGTCCTTTGGAACGGTTCAGCATTCTGAATTGGATAGCTGTTTTATCGGTTACAAGACCCATGTAACCGCCTAAGGCATCGATTTCACGGACAATCTGTCCTTTGGCGATACCTCCTACGGCAGGATTGCAACTCATTTGTCCAATCTTGTTCATATCCATGGTAATCAAGCAAGTCCGGGCTCCCAGATTTGCTGATGCAGCGGCTGCTTCGTTTCCGGCATGGCCGCCGCCAATCACGATAACGTCGTAAGTAAATTCCATTTTTTCTGCTTACCTTCAAAAAATCAATAGCTTGCAAAGGTAAGCAAAAAATAGGAGAGAGTCTATATACTTGGCTTTTAAAATTCACTTTTATTTATTGCTCTTTACCACACCGGAATCATTATCCTCGTTTTGAAGTCTCTGTTTTCCAGCTTTATAGTTTCTTCCAAGGTCTAGATTCCATGTCCATTTTACCAGAAACATTTTAGAAGTTTCGTTTATGTACTGATAGTTTTGATAGGGAGCCTGTTTATTGAAATTTTTTGATCCTATCTTGTAATTATTCAAGAATGGATTGTTCATGGCAAGGCTTATAGAGTAATTTTTCTTGAAATAAGTAAGAGCAATGTCATGAAGGTCTTCACCTAAAATCAAGGTCTCGCCCAGCAATGAAGGTCTGTGAGTCGTAAGGTCAAATGTCAAAGCGCAGAATTTGTATGCCAGCGTCGTGTTTATTATTCCGTAAAAGTTGGAAAAAGAATGATGATATACAGGAGCCTTGCTGTCATAATAGTCAAAGCCTACAGCACCTCTGAATGTGAATGCTCCTCGAAGAAGATTTAAGCGGATTTCATACTCCGAGTTGAATTTTTGCCAAGAAGTCTGATTGTTATAAGTCCTGATGAAGTTCGATTCTCTTTGAAAGCTTTCGTCCATAATCGGGTGATTCCTATAGGAATAGCTGATATTTAAAGCTGTCGAAATGAACGATTTGCGATAATCGAGAGTAAAACGTGTTTTGTATTCAGTTACAGGACGAAGATTAGGATTTCCTTTCAGTATTTGGTAGTTGTCCAAGGTCTGTTCCACATCACTTAATTGTGACAAATCGGGAAGAAGATTTTCGATGCTGGATCTGTTTCTTAGTTGAAAATTCTCCCAAGGAGAATAGGAAACCTGAAAGGTGGGACGTAGTGTAAATTGATGATAACCATTGTCTGATTGGCTGAAAGCAGAATAGCCGGTTCCTATGCCAAGAGAGTAATTCCACTTTGGGAAAGTGCGCTGGTATTCGGCGTAAAGATAGCTGTTTGTATCATGTAGGCGAGTAATTGCAACAGTTGTTCCACTATATTCATTGCTGGCATATCCGTACTGATGCTTGTATCCTATTGTCCACTTTCCTTGTTCTGCTTTTTTCTCATAAAGTACTTCACCTATGAGGGAATATTTATTTCCTTTCACGTTGTTGAAAAAGTGATTGATGGTATCATTGTTATTTAATATATTATAAATCAACGAGTTATTTGTATCTATGTAGGTGCCCACCAAATTAAGATATAGATTTTGTCCTTTCGGAAGGTTTCTTTGTAGATAGATATCCATAGCCTGGGAATGGATGTGTTCTTTGCTGTAATCTTGCAGTTTCCAGAAAAGATCCGGATAGTTTGAGTTATGGAGCGTGCTATTCAGTTCTTCTTTGGGATGATCATTGTACAAACCTCTGAGAGCTATATTGAGCATCCATTTATCGGGCAGCAAGTAATTATAGTTGGCTGTTATGTTTTGTACTGCATATTTTAATCGTCCAGGTTCTCCATTCTCCACTTGAGAAATCTCTTTTTTATCGGTGAAATGGTAGAATTCTGTCTTTTGATTATGGAATTCAGTGAATGAAGCATGATATTGGTTATAGTTCAAACTCCATTCTGAATGTCCCAGATTGTATTTTCCTGAAACATGGTTTCGTCCGTAAGTGGTATTGACGGCCTCCATCAAGTCTGTCATGATATTTCCTCCTTGTTGGGATTTCTTCAGTATATAGTTGATGACAACTGCTGAATCCTTGAATCTTGCCCCGGGATTGTCATTGTACACAATGCGGGAAATTTGTGAAGGTTTCAGAGCAAGAACATCCGTAAGGTCGACAATGCGGCCATCTATACAGAACGTTGCGTTTCCTCCGCCAGAGACGTTTACTGTTGAAAACAAGGAATTGACCTGCAATCCGTTTAACTGCATTTTTTCCAACAAAGCAAGCCCGTTATTTGAAAGTCTTTTTTGTTGTGAGGTAGGGAAATACATCTTTTCACCGTTCTTATTGACAATTTCAGGAGCTTTTACCACGATTTCATTCAAATCTACATTCGTCAGAATCGTGTCTCTTTTTTCTTGTTGAAACTGCCCTTTTGCTGTATTGATTACCGAAAGAATAATCATTGACACTAAATAAATTTTTCTCATTTTTCCTTGCTTTTATTTGAATTCCGACATTAGAATTCGAAGCAAAGCTAGGAGTTAGATTCAAGTCGTACAAATAAGAGGGATATTCATCCCAAAGAAGTGACGAGTGACGAATTTCGGTGATGAATGGGGATGTTTTTGTGATGGATGGCAATCATTGTTTCGATTCTATCCTCTGGTAAACCTCTGTTGCGTAGGCTCTGGATACGGGAATGCTTTCTACCGTGTTTTGCAGTTTCAGACGATAGCCCTGAGCATTGCCTTCCACATGAATGATATATTGAATGTTGACAAGGAAAGCTCTGTGACAGCGAATGATTTGGGGGAAATCTGAAAGGTTGTTTTCCAGTTGTTTCAGAGTGCATCGAAGAGTCTTCTTCGTTTTTTGTTCATTCTGCAAAAAAGTGATATCTGCATAATTCCCGTTCGATTCAATATAGAGAAGATTCTCTACATCAAGTTTTACCGTTTCTTTGGTCGATCCGATCAATATAATTTCGTGATGTCCAGTTTCTTGCTCATTATTCGTGCTTTGGCCTGAATTTTGTTTGATCTGTGCCCTTTCATTGATAATTCGGTTCAGTTCCACTTCTTCTTTCAATCTTTGTGTCAGTTCTTTGTTTCTATTGAAAAAGAACAGAAACACGGTAACAAAAAAAGAGATAATGAGAGTGTATCCGCTGTTAATCTGAATATGTGTATAAGCATCTATCCAATTTTC
>CAZPEW010000140.1:0-387 GCA_964585695.1 uncultured Lachnospiraceae bacterium | reverse complement strand
CCAAAAAGCTGAGAATGTGAGTGTCCCATTGGGAAAATGCCAACCGCTATAAATGCTTCCCGAATAGACGTATGAAGCATAACACGTAATCAGAAATCCCATTAGCAGAGTGATTACAAGACTTCCTATGAGAATTTCTTTAATGGAAAAATCATTACTTGTAATGCGGACAATATAAAATGTGATCAGTTTGGTAATGTAGCAAGCAAAAAAGGTAAGAACGCCATATCCCAAGATGATGAGATATTTATTCTTTTCCACTTCATCGAGTTTGAATGGCTGTAGCAAGACCATGATTATAATCACAATCAAAGCCGAAATAAGGGGATAATTCCATGCAGCCCCTTGTGAACTCCATCTATGTTCGTTGTTTCTCTTGTTTTCAGA
>CAZPEW010000139.1:0-6600 GCA_964585695.1 uncultured Lachnospiraceae bacterium | reverse complement strand
TCGATCTGCAGTACAGCACCAAGATGACCCGCTGCCAGGGCTGCAACAACCACTGCGTGCTGACCATCAACCAGTTCGGCGCCGGACGCAATTTCATATCCGGAAACCGCTGTGAACGCGGCCTCGGCAAGAGTAAAATCAAAAAGGATATTCCGAACCTTTTTGCCTACAAGCTGAAGCGCATGTTTGATTATGAGCCGCTTCCGGAGGATCTTGCCGTAAGAGGCGAGGTCGGAATCCCGAGAGTCCTCAATATGTATGAGAACTATCCTTTCTGGGCAACCTTTTTCAGAGAGCTGAAGTTCCGCACCGTCCTCTCTCCGGCTTCGACACGGAAAATGTATGAGCTCGGCATCGAGTCCATTCCGTCAGAATCCGAATGCTATCCTGCAAAGATTGTGCACGGTCATATCGAGTGGCTGATCAAAAAGGGACAGAAATTTATTTTCTATCCTTGTATTCCGTATGAAAGAAATGAAACGCCGGACGCAGGAAACCACTACAACTGTCCGATTGTTACCTCCTATGCGGAAAACATCAAGAATAATGTCGAGTCTCTCGAGGACCAGAGCATTCTTTTCATGAAACCGTTCCTCGCGCTGACCAGTGAGAAAATCCTTACAGACCAGCTGGTCAGGATATTCGTACACCCGGACCGCATTGAGGACTTCGTGAAACCGGTCGGCAATCTGACGCCGGAAAAAATCGGCGCGCAGTTCAAAGCCTGGAACTTTACGGAAAGCGAGATCCGCACGGCAGCCCATGAAGCATGGACAGAGCTTGCGAATGCACATCAGGACATGGAAAAGAAGGGAGAAGAAGTTCTCCACTGGATGCAGGAAACCGGCCACCGCGGAATTGTCCTTGCCGGCAGACCGTATCACTGTGATCCTGAGATCAACCATGGCATTTCGGAGCTGATCACCTCTTATGATTATGCTGTCCTGACGGAAGACTCCGTATCTCATCTCGGGAAGGTAGAACGGCCGATCATCGTAACGGACCAGTGGATGTATCATACAAGACTGTACCGTGCTGCCGAGTTTGTAAAAACCAGAGAGGATCTGGATCTGATTCAGCTTAACTCCTTCGGCTGCGGCCTGGATGCGGTTACCGTCGATCAGGTACGTGACATCCTGACCGGCTCCGATAAAATCTATACCGTATTGAAAATTGACGAGGTCAACAACCTCGGCGCTGCGCGTATCCGTATCCGCTCTCTCATTGCCGCAATCCGCGTGCGTGTGGAAAAGAAATATGAACGGACACTGCGTGATGCCTCCTATGAAAGGAAGCTTTATACCAGGGAAATGAAAAAGGACGGCTACACGATCCTCTGCCCGCAGATGTCCCCGATTCATTTCAGCATGATAGAGGCTGCAATCCGTGCAAGCGGCTACAATCTGGTTGTCCTTGACAATGCAAACCGGACTGCCATTGACACCGGTCTTAAATATGTCAATAATGATGCCTGCTATCCGTCGATCATTGTCGTAGGACAGATCATGGATGCCCTCCTCTCCGGGAAATATGATGTAAATCATACCGCGATCATCATGTCCCAGACCGGCGGAGGCTGCCGTGCGTCCAATTATATCGGTTTCATCCGCCGTGCGCTGGAAAAAGCAGGGATGCCGCAGATTCCGGTTATCTCGCTGAATGCAAACGGCATGGAAACCACCCCTGGCTTCCAGATTACACTTCCGCTTCTGACAAAGGCCATGCAGGGCGTTGTCTACGGGGATATTTTCATGCGCGTGCTTTATGCAACAAGACCGTATGAGCTGGTTCCGGGCTCGGCGGATGCGCTGCACCGGAAATGGGAAGCCATCTGCAAGCAGTCGCTGGAAAAGAAGAATGCCAGCATGGGAACATTCGCAAAGAATGTAAAGGCCATCGTCCATGATTTTGACGTGCTCCCGCTCCGTGAGCATGAGAAGAAGCCGCGGGTCGGCATTGTAGGAGAAATCCTGGTAAAGTTCTCACCGCTTGCCAACAACCATATCGTTGATCTCCTGGAAAGAGAGGGCGCAGAGGCAGTGATGCCGGATCTCATGGATTTCCTCCTCTACTGCTTCTACAACCAGAACTTCAAGTATGAGAACCTGGGCGCCGCCTGGAAGGGCAAGACCATCTGCAATGCTGTCATCAATCTGCTGGAATATTTCCGTAAGACAGCCCGCAGAGAGCTGGCACATTCAGAGCGGTTTACCGCACCCGGCAGGATCCGGGAGCTGGCACAGATGGCACGCGAATACGTTTCCATCGGAAACCAGACCGGCGAAGGCTGGTTCCTGACCGGTGAGATGCTGGAGCTGATCGAGGAAGGTGTGGAGAACATCGTCTGCACGCAGCCATTCGGATGTCTCCCGAACCATATCGTCGGAAAGGGCGTCATCAAGGAACTGAAGCATCATTATCCGGATGCGAATATCATTGCCGTCGATTATGACGCAGGCGCCTCCGAGGTAAACCAGCTGAACCGTATCAAGCTGATGCTGACTGTGGCACAGAGAAACCTGAAAAAAGAAAATGCATGATGAACCATAAGAAAAAGGTCTGACACATCACTGTGCCGGACCTTTTTCTTATGGTTCCTTCGGAATTATTTTCATTTGCCTTCATAAATCGGGTGCCTGTCCGTGAGCGCCGCTACCTTTGCACGGATCGTATCCCTGGAGTCCTCAAAATCGGTTGCTGCAAGCCAGATGCAGTCTGCAATCGGCTTCATATCTGCTTCTGCAAAGCCTCTTGTGGTTACTGCAGCGGTACCGATCCGTACGCCGGACGTAATAAACGGCGAGCGAGGATCATTCGGAATCGCATTCCGGTTCAGCGTAATGTTGACCTCATCGCAGCGGTTCTGCAGATCCTTGCCGGATACCTCCAGGTTTGTAAGATCCACAAGCATCAGATGGTTGTCCGTACCGCCGGACACGAGTCTGAATCCGCACTTCAGCATCTCGTCCGCAAGTGCCTTGCAGTTTCTGACAATCTGCTGCTGATAAAGCCTGAATTCCGGCTTGAGTGCCTCGCCGAGGCAGACAGCCTTGGCCGCAATCACATGCTCCAGAGGTCCGCCCTGTGATCCGGGGAATATATTCTTGTTGAAATTATACTTTTTGGCTGCTTCCTCGCTTGAAAGGATCAGTCCCCCTCTCGGTCCGCGGAGTGTCTTATGGGTCGTTGTCGTAACTACATCCGCATAAGGAAGCGGTGACGGATGGAGACCTGCTGCAACGAGACCTGCAATATGTGCCATATCTACCCAGAGAACGGCGCCGCATGCATCAGCGATTTCACGGAAACGCCTGAAATCGATGATTCTCGGATATGCGGAAGCACCGGCAATGATCATCTTGGGTCTCTCTTTGCGTGCAAGACGCTCAACCTCATCATAGTCAATCACGCCATCTGCATTTACGCCGTAAGGAATGACCGTGAAGTATCTGCCGGAAAAGTTTACCGGAGATCCATGTGTCAGATGTCCGCCGGCATCCAGTCCCATGCCCATGATCTTGTCACCCGGATTGCAGATTGCCATGGTTACTGCCATATTTGCCTGTGCGCCGGAATGCGGCTGAACATTGGCATAACTGCAGTTAAACAGCTTCTTTGCTCTCTCAATGGCGATGCTCTCTATCTCATCTACATTGACGCAGCCGCCGTAATACCGCTTTCCCGGATAGCCCTCTGCATATTTATTGGTCAGAACTGTACCCATTGCAAGCATAACCGGCTCAGAAACAATGTTTTCCGATGCAATCAGCTCAATATTGCTGCACTGCCTCTCATACTCTTTCAGAATGCCTGCCCCTACCTCCGGGTCAGCCTTTGCGATGAGATCCATTACTTCCTTAATCATTTGATACCTCCTCTGGTCCTCGGTTTCAAGCCTTCAGCCGGTAATCCGAGATTGTCAGCTGCAGACTGCTGGTGCCATTATACTCATTTATCGCAGGATAGTAAATAATATCGATTCTGTTTTTTCCCGCCTGTTCCTTAAGGAATGCATCTCCGTCTGTAAAAAGCATGGCATTGACTCTGCCGCCGCCCTGCCCCTCCAGCTCCATTTTAACGGCATTCCGGTTCCTGCCGAGTACGCGGATGCTGCGGATCAGCAGATTTCTGTCTGCAAAAAGCGGCTTCTCATTCCCCTGTCCGAACGGCTCCAGCTTCTCAAGATCCCGCACCAGCGCTTCATCCGGATAGCTGACCGGCATCGGCACATCAATCCATACCTTTTCCGTGAGCTCCTCCTCTGTAAGACGGCTGTTCTTGTTTAATGCGGCGCGGAAAGCATCCACCAGCTCTGCACGGAGCGAAAATCCCGCAGCCATCGGATGTCCGCCGAACTTGGTCAGGAGATCGCTCACCTCCTGCAGACGGTCCGCCATCGGATAGCCCTCAATGGACCGGCCGGATCCTTTTGCCATTTTGACGCCGTCTCCGGTTTCCTCTGCATCGGTCACCACAAAAGAAGGCTTGTAATAGCGCTCACGCAGGCGTCCTGCAACAATGCCGGCAAGACTCTCATGCAGTCCGGGCAGGTATACAACCAGCACACTGTCGCCGCTGTACTTCTGCTCTGCCTGCTCATATGCCTCCGTACAGGCACTCTTTGTCATATCCTTCCGGGCATCATTCAGTTCTTTAAGCTTCACCGCACGCTGGAAAGCATCTGCATGATCCTCTGCAAGAAACAGCTTCAGAGCCGTTACCGCACTCTCCAGCCTGCCGCCTGCATTGATGCAGGGTCCCAGAACAAAACCGACATGATAGGTCGTAAGATGTGCCTGCTCTGTAAGTCCGGTCACCTCCATCAGCGCCCTGAGTCCCGGATTTTCCGTTTCACTGAGCTTCCGGAGTCCGTACTTTACAATCAGTCTGTTCTCATCCTGCAGCCGTACCACATCGCATACTGTGGCAATTGCGGCAAATTCCAGCATATCCATTGCTTCTGCCGCCGGAATATTCCGCTTCTGGTACAGAAGCTGCACCATTTTCCATGCAACAACCGCACCGCATATTTCCGGGAACGGATAACGGCTTGACTCGCGCTTGGGATCCACAACCGCAGACGCCGGCGGCAGAATATCCCTTGACTCACAGCCGCAGTCCTCCTCCGTCCGCTGGCGCACATCATGATGATCCGTTACCAGCACATTCAGCCCCAGTTCCCGCGCCGCCTTAAGCTCCTCTATCGCAGAAATTCCGTTGTCGCAGGTTATGATTGTATATACCTGATCCCTCGCAGCTTCCTCGATAATGTTCCGGTTGATGCCATAGCCGTCCCTGATTCTGTCCGGAATCACATAATCCGCATCCGCACCGGCGCGCTTGAGCCCTCTGTACAGGATATAGGTCGCACAGACACCGTCCACGTCATAGTCCCCGACAATGCGGATTTTCCGTCTGTCCGTAATGCTTCTGTCCAGCTGGTTCATGCAGCGGATGGCATCCGGCAGAAACAGCGGCGAATGCATCTCCTCCAGTGTTCCGTTCAGATATTCCTCGATCTGGCTGTCCGAATTGATCTCCCGGTTCCGGAGTATCCTGGCTGTTACCTGGTCTATTGAATATTTCGTGGCAACTGCCTTAAAATCAGCTTTTTTATTGTATACCATCCATTGCTTCATCCGCGTCTGTTTCCCCTTACAAATTCCATTGAATAGTGTATAATTCTAATTAATTACACAGATTGTTTCAGTATAGCATTTTAAAAAAATTAACTCAACGGAGAATCTATGTTATCCTTTCTGACTGATCCTGAAAAGCTGCACGCAATGAAGCTGGCAATTGCCCTCCTTGTCTACGAGGTCATTTTCCAGCTCGTCGGTACAATTTTGACCATGCAGAAAGCCCCCCTGCTGCATGAGGAGGGCTTTGCTCTTCTGGTCTCCGGTTTCCTTGCGCTCTTTATTACCTCGCGGATCCTCGGCATCCACAGAACCTATTCTTCTTATGACCATCTCACAATTCTGAAATATCTCTGCTTTCTTCTGATGGTCTACGGACTGCAGGCTTTTTCCACGCTGCTGATCAATCCGGTCGCAGACTTCCTGAAGTCCAACGGCTATTCACTGGAGCATGCAACCGAAATTGCGAGCGGCAATGTCACCGGCTTCTGGCTGCTCCTGTATTCTGTCCTCGGTGCGCCGCTGATTGAGGAGCTCGCATTCCGCGGCATTATCTTCGGCTCGGTACGCCGCTACGGAAGGATCTTTGCCATCCTGATTTCCGCACTGCTCTTTGGGCTTATGCATCTTAATATCGTCCAGTTCACGGCAGCTTTTCTGATCGGAATACTTTTCGGATACATCCGTGACACCTATGGCCTGCCTGCAGCTGTTCTGATGCACATCAGCAATAACACACTTGCCATCATCAGCAATAATTACGGCAGCAAGTCCGCCGCCCTTGAAAACTTTTTCTTTGCCTTTATCCTCTGCGGCATGGCTTCGGTAATTGTATTCCTGATTTCCAGCCGCTCCGAGATACATGCTGCATTTCAGGCAGAAAAAAATCTCGGCCGGCATTTAAGAAATTTCTTTACGACGCCGGCCGCATGCACACGCATGTCGGCGATCCCGCGTTCCA
>CAZPEW010000138.1:0-6671 GCA_964585695.1 uncultured Lachnospiraceae bacterium | reverse complement strand
ACCAACCAGCATCAGCGCTCTTTTTGCATTTCCGGTAAAATCCGGTGCGGCAGTTCTGGATACATGCAGATAGGCACCGCCGGTCAGCACCGGAAGTGTTTTGTGTGCGGAATCGCAACAGAGATCTGCACCCAGCTGCATCGGGTGCTGCATCAGCTGCAGTGCTGCGGCCGTCGTTTTTTCTGTGCTGCAGCCGGCTGCCGTTTCGGCTGCGGATTCTGATGCGGCTGGTTCCGGGAGGAAGCGGAGATAGGCGCCGTGGGCATTGTCGACCAGCAGCGGCACACAGAATCTGTGTGCGGTGTCAGAAAGTGCGGCAATATCCAGCATATTTCCGAGATAGTCCGGAGAGGTGACATACACGCCGATCGGCGGCTCTGGCAGACCTGCAAGTGTGTCTGCGAGCTGCCGGGGAGATACTGTGCAGCGGCAGAGTGAAAAATCCTGATCTTCCGGCCAGAGCCAGACAATATCAAGATCCAGGAGCGCAGCGGCAAGCACAAAGGTCTGATGTGCATTCCGGGCAGCGACGATGACCGGACGGTGCGTGCGTGCTGTGCAGGGCGCTGCGGCATTCTGATGGAGCAGTGCAAGGCTGAGCATTGCGCGGATGCACTGGGAGGAGCCTTCCGCAGAGTAAAACGTGGCAGCTGTGCCGAAAAGAGCGGATGCATTTTCTTCACTCTCCTGTATGATTCCGGATGCCTGGTACAGGGAATCGGCACCGGCTATTTCCGTAATATCCAGTGCCTCCGCACCGAGCGGTCCATGTCCTTTGTGACCGGGCATATGCAGCCGGGATGTGCTGCTGCTCCGGTATTTCTCTACAAAATCGGCAATAGGCGTATTCATGCTTGCTCCTTATATTCAACAGCCGCCTGTCCCTGTCGGGAAAGACGGCTTTGGTGAGATGCTTTATATCAGGTACTGCGGTATTATTCTCCGAGCTTCTCAGCGACCTGCATCATGATGGCGCATTCGATCCGCTTCCGGAACAGCTTGCAGCCGTATTCGTAGGTGCCGCGGAGAGAACCTGTGGCGTGGAAGGCATTCGCGGCGCAGCCTCCGGAGCAGTAGAGCTTTGCCCAGCAGTCTGCACATTCCGGACGTGCATAGGCATTGCAGCTGCGGAATTCGTCCTGCAGGGCGGTATTGCTTACGCCGTCACGGATATTGCCGAGGCGGAAACGTTCATCGCCGACAAACTGGTGGCACGGATACAGATCCCCCCAGGGGGTAACAGCCATATACTCTGTACCGGAGCCGCAGCCGGAAATCCGTTTGTAAATGCAGGGACCCTCGGTAAGATCGATCATATAGTGATAGAAGGTGAAAGGATGGCCGGCTTTTTTGCTTTCCAGCATTTCCTTTGCAAGTTCCTCGTACTGAGCGAGTACAACCGGGAGATCCTCCTCTGTCAGGGCTGCAGGATCCTTCGGATCGCAGACAACCGGCTCCATGCTGAGCTCTGTGAAGCCGAGATCCAGCATGGCATGGATATCCTTGAGGAAATCCGGATTTGCATGCGTAAAGGTTCCTCTCATATAGTAGTTCCGGTTGCCGCGGGCTTTGACAAGCTTCTGGAACTTAGGCACAATGCGGTCCCAGCTGCCGTTTCCGGCATAGTCTACACGGCAGCGGTCATGGATTTCCTTGCGTCCGTCCAGAGAGAGGACGACATTGCTCATTTCACGGTTCGCAAAATCAATTACATCGTCGTCAATCAGCATGCCGTTGGTGGTCAGTGTGAACCGGAAGTGCTTATGTGCAGCCTTCTCGACACTGCGCGCATAGGCTACCAGCTGCTTGACAACCTCCCAGTTCATCAGCGGTTCTCCGCCAAAGAAATCAACCTCCAGATTGGTGCGGGTGCCGGAATGTGCGATCAGGAAATCCAATGCCTGTCGGCCGACTTCAAAGCTCATGACCGCACGCTCGCCATGATATTTGCCCTGGCTTGCAAAGCAGTAGCCGCAGTTCAGATTGCAGGTATGCGCAACATGGAGACAGAGCGCCTTGATGACACCGCCGCTCCGTTTTTTAAAGGTTTCTGCAAGCGGTGCGAAGGTATCCGGCGTAAAAAGTTTTCCGGCTTTTTCCAATGCTGCAACATCCGCAATGCACTGGAGCAGTTCCTTTTCATTCACGTCGTTTCTGCCTTTGTACTTTTCAAGAAGCGCTGCAGTGATTTCAGGGGCAGTTTTATCCTTGAACATCGAAATAACATCATAGGCGACTTCGTCTACTGCATGGATGGAGCCGGAACAGGTGTCCAGCACGATATTGAAGTTATTCAGTTTATATTGGTGTACCATAAATCCTCCGTGTGTATTCATAAAAAATGCCGCCGATACGGCGGCATTTTTTATCATCTTAAGTTCAGGATGCCTTACTTCTCTGCATTCTCGCACTTCTGGTTGGCGATACCGCAGCTTGTCTTGCATGCTGACTGGCAGGATGTCTGGCACTCGCCGCAGCCGCCATGCTTCTCGCTCTCGCAGAGATCGCGGGTTTCAAGAGTCTTGATTCTATCCATGATATAATATCTCCATTTCTGTCTGCTGTTCACTGCAGGCAAATTCATTACTAAACTATAAATTTATATCATATGCAGGGGGACTGTGTCAATGCAGCAAAGGCCGTCAGCGTATATTTGACGGTATTTCTGAAAAAAAGTCAGACTGAGAAGAGGGATGAACCCGGAATTGCAACTTGCAGATGTAAAAATGAATAAAACGGTATATAATTAATTCATATTTATTAAGCGGTATACAGACAATATCAATAGCCCTGTATGTGGAGCAAAGATGAACAACGGAATGAAAAAAACGGCTGTGCGTATGCTGGTTATTCTGGTGCTGAGTTTCTGTATTGTATTTGCACTGTTTTATGCACTGACACAGCAGTATAAAAATAATATTTCGCAGAATGGTGCTGTACACCTGATGGAAATCAACCGGCAGGGCGGCAGCAGTATTTCCGCGCTGCTGCAGAAAAACGGAAAACTGGCGGAGGATATTGCATCGGAGGCGGAAGAAGAAAAAAGCTGGTCGCAGGAGCAGTTTTTTGATTTAATCAGGCAGCAGAAGGAAATCTGGAATGCTGATGAAATTTATATCTATACAAAAGCGGGAAACTGTTATGATGCGGAAGGAAATATCCGGAACACAGGCAGTGCAGCAGCGTTTGCTGCCCGGACGATGGAAAACGGAAGCATGTTCCGCATTATCAGTTCGGATGCCGAATTTGCCGAATCGGTGCATTCGGATATCCTGATCAACGGCTCAGAGATTATTTCGGTTTCGGTTCTTCATAAACTGGATCATCTGCTGACAGATCTTGACTACAGTCCGTTTGACGGAGAGGGCAGTGCCTATCTTACCCGGCAGAACGGTGTACAGATCTGCCGCTCAGAGGACGCGAATACAGAGAGCGTGTATAATATCCTCTCGGTTTTTGAGGAAGGCACGCTTAAAAATCTGAAGGACCGAAAGGATATCGCCGAGGTCATGCAGGCAAAGGAAAGCGGAGCATTTCTTTTTGCACGGCGTGGACATGATACACGTTACGTTGTCCTGACACCGGTTTCCTATGAGGGGGAGAATTTTTTACTTTTTGACATTATTCCGCAGAATACGG
This sequence comes from uncultured Lachnospiraceae bacterium, assembly GCA_964585695.1. Lineage (GTDB taxonomy): Bacteria > Bacillota > Clostridia > Lachnospirales > Lachnospiraceae > Oribacterium. The sequence continues at coordinate 3,032 of CAZPEW010000138.1, read as the reverse complement.
TCAACAGAACCATGAACAATTTTCTGCGGAATGTTTTTGTACTCTTTGCAGCAGTTCTTTTTACCATCAGCTTCATGGCGATCCTTTTCCTCCGGCTGTATGAGGTAAAGGCCAGGCATTATAATGCAGAGATCCGTTCCAGGGAGAGACTTTTCGACCTGCTGGTTTCCAACACAAGCTATGCGTACATGCTTCTTGAACTGAATCAGGGTACGCCTTATTACATTTCTTCCAATATGGAGAGCCTTTTCGGCAGGAGGACATGCAGCCTGCGGAAAGAGGATGAGCGTTATGTATTTTACGACGATCCGGATGTAAAGGATGACGCACTGACAGAGCGCATCAACGGAATGATGGCCCGCTGAAATGCCGTGAGGGAATTTGACAGCGGGTACCTCCCGTATACAGGCGGCGGAAAAGAACACTGGCTTGAGCTGCGTATTTATCCGGTTCAGGAAAAGAACACGGAATTTATAGGCATTGTACAGGATGTCACATCGCAGTACCGCCGGGAGGAGAATCTGAAGGAAGCGCTGTCGCTTGCAAACAGTGCAAACCGCGCAAAGTCGAGATTTCTGTCGAATGTTTCCCATGATATCCGTACGCCGCTGAATGCCATTATCAATATGGCGCGTTTCCTGAAGGAGGATCTGGCAGATCCGGAAAAAGCTCGCCGGGAACTGGACATTATTACAAAATCCTCCGAACATCTTTTAAATCTGATCAATGATGTCCTGGATCTTTCCAGGATAGAGAGCGGGAAGCTGTCTTTTGCAGACGAGCCGTTTGATATGGGCACGGAACTGCAGCGGACCTGTGAGATTGTCAGGGTCCTCTGTACGCAGAAGCACCAGACCTTTGTCTCCGACTGCGATAAAATCCGCAGCCGGAAAGTCTCGGGAGATGCCCTGCGGCTGAACCAGATACTTATCAATGTGCTGAACAATGCTGTGAAATTCACACCGGAAAACGGACAGATCGCACTTGAAATCACGGAACTTCCTTCTATCCAGGCGGATACCGTGCCTTACCGCTTTGTGATACGGGACAACGGAATCGGAATTCCGGCGGAGAAACTTAAGAGTATTTTTGAACCGTTTATCCGGTCTGACAATGCACTGGTGCGGAGGACGGAAGGAACAGGACTGGGACTTGCGATCACAAAGAATCTTGTCGAGGCTATGGGCGGAAGCATTTCCGTAAGTTCCGAAGCCGGTGTGGGATCTGTTTTTACCATAGAGCTGTTTTTCAGGAAATCAGACCAGGATGCAGCTGTGCAGGAAGCTAAGACAGTCTGCAAGGCACGCTTTGACGGAAAGAGAGCGCTGGTGGCAGAGGATAATGAAATCAATATGCTGATTGCGGAAACCATCTTAAGAAGCTGGGGATTCGAGACTGAACAGGCAGTGGACGGAAGCGAGGCTGTAAGCCGCTTCCGGGGGCATCCGGCATATTACTATGATGTGATTTACATGGATATCCAGATGGCGGTTATGGACGGATATACAGCGACACGTGAAATCCGCGGAGAGAATAAGGCGGATGCTTCCGTTATTCCGATTATTGCGATGACGGCGAATGCCTTTTCAGAGGATATAGAAAAGGCCAGAGCCGCCGGTATGAATGCACATGTGGCAAAGCCGATCAATCCGGATGAACTCCGCCGGGTTACTGCGGAAATTCTGCAGCATTTGGAAAAGGGACAGGAGGCCTGAATGAACAGTAGACAAGTCTGCAGCTGCTTTTTTACGCTGTTTCTCGCAGCGGCTCTTTCAGCCTGCGGGAAAAAACTGCCGGATGAAATCCGAGGCAATGATATCATTACAATGACACCGGTTTCCAAAGACAGGATGACCATTACCATCCGGGCGGAATATAACGTAAACAACGAAGCAATCCGTTCGGCGCTTGCGGAGAAATTTCCGGATGTGAATTTTGTGAGCGTATTCCACTGCTCCGGGGAAACACAGTATGAGCTCAGACAGTCGCTTCTGTCAGGAGAAGCGGAGGATCTGATCATTTCTCCGAATATGAAGGCGGTTTCGGATATTGCAGGAGAGACCATGCTGGATCTGTCGGCAGAAAACTTTGCCGACGCTTATAACGGACAGGCACTCGAGGGCTGTGCGGTTGACGGAAAACTGTATTATCTTCCGGGACCGTCCGCACTGTACGGAATCGTATATGATAAAACCTTATTTGAACAGAAAGGCTGGGAGGTGCCCCGCAGCTACAGTGCATTTCTGAAGCTGGCTGAAACCATTGAGGCATCCGGCATCCGGGCAGTGCAGCCGACCTGCAGGTATGCACGGCAGGCGCAGATGGTATTTACCATGTTTAACTATGGCAGCAGCTTCGGCGGTGTTGATAATGCAGACTGGCTCCTGCATTATCAGAAGGGAGAGGGCGGCATGCAGGGGCATCTTGAGGCGGCACTTGAGCGCTACAGGGAACTGAATGCTGCAGGAATCATCCGTCCGGAGGATTTTGACATGCAGCCCGGAAACCGCAGCAGGATGCTTTATAATGATCACAGCTGTGCCATGATTATCGAGAATGAACAGGCTATGCTTTATGCAGAGCAGGCAGGCTCGGATCACAGCTACGGGATGTTTCCGTTCTGGTGCGGCGACGGTCCTGATGATGATTATCTGATGTCGCTGCCGAGCTATTATATCGGTGTAAATGCCAGGCTGCTGTCCGGCAGCAATACCGCAAAGCTCGGAAAAATCAAGGAAATTCTTGCCTATATCAGTACGCCGGAGGGTCAGCTGACGCTGAACGGCGGTGCGATGCGGCAGCTCTCGAATGTTGCAGGTACGCCATATACAAAGGATGCATTTAACAAAGAAATCCAGGAAGCGGTTTTAAAAGGCAATGTTGTCCCGGAAGTGGATCTGATGGCATCCGGCAATAACAATCCGGTGGAAAAAGCACTTCAGAGCGGTCTTAAGGAGTATCTTGCAGGCAGCATTACGGCAGAAGAACTGCTGTCCGGATGTGATGCGGTGCGGGACCGGACGCTGCAGTCA
>CAZPEW010000137.1:0-6732 GCA_964585695.1 uncultured Lachnospiraceae bacterium | reverse complement strand
CAGTTCTTCCGGTGAAGCGGACGGTGCGTAAGAATGCAAGACGGATCGATCCGCTTCTTTCATATGCAAATGAGAAGGACGAAATACATGATCTGAATCAGGAGCAGACTGCTGCGGCGGAGGAAATCCTGCGCGGATTAAACAAGCCTCTGCGCTATCTCCTGTACGGCATCACCGGTTCCGGCAAGACGGAGGTTTATCTCCATGTCATGGAGGAGGTCCTCCGTGCAGGCAGACAGGTTATTATGCTGATTCCGGAGATTTCTCTAACCTATCAGACGGTAATCCGGGTGTCCTCCCGTTTCCGCGGCAGGGTTTCCATCCTGAACTCGCGGATGTCGGCAGGGGAGCGGTTTGAGCAGTACAGAAAGTGCGAGTCCGGAGAGGTTGACATCCTGATCGGTCCGCGCTCTGCGGTATTTGCTCCTTTTTCCAGGCTTGGCCTGATTATCATGGATGAGGAGCATGAAGGTGCCTATAAATCAGAGCAGGCACCTCGCTACAATACCAGGGACGTGGCTTTCCGGCGTGCACAGCTTTCCGGCTGCCCGGTTGTATATGGTTCAGCCACGCCGTCTCTTGATATTTATTATGAAGCCGAAAAAGGAAATGCAGTGCTTCTGACACTTAAGAAAAGAGCCAAAGAGGGCAGTGCCCTTGCGGAAACCGAAATCATAGATCTCCGCAGCGAGCTGGAAAACGGCAACCGGGATATTTTTTCTGTACGTCTGCATCAGCTGATAGAGGAGAAACTTAAAAAGAAAGAGCAGATCATGCTGTTTATGAACCGGCGAGGCTATTCTTCCTTTCTGAGCTGCAGAAGCTGCGGGCAGGCGGTAAAATGCCCGCACTGCGATGTGACGCTTACACTGCACCGGGACGGTATGCTGCGGTGTCATTACTGCGGTTATGAAACAAGGCTCATGAAAAAATGTCCGGGCTGCGGTTCTCCGTATCTGGCGCCTTTCGGTTTCGGAACAGAAAAGCTGGAGGTGCTGGTTAAAAAAGAATTTCCGGAGGCTGCAGTGCTCCGGATGGATGCGGATACAACCGGACAGAAGGGCGGTCATGAAAAAATTCTCGTGGCTTTCCGGAATCATGAAGCAGACATTCTGATCGGGACACAGATGATCGTCAAAGGTCATGATTTCCCGGATGTTACACTGGTCGGGCTGATTCTGGCCGATTTAAGTCTCTCCGCGCCGGATTTCAAGGCACAGGAAAGAACATTCCAGCTGATTACCCAGGCAGCCGGCCGTGCCGGCAGGGATAAAGAGGCAGGAAATGTCATTATACAGACTTACCAGCCGGAGCATTATGCGATTGTACTGGCAAGTGCACAGAATTTTATGCAGTTTTATGAAAAGGAAATGACGTTCCGCAGGCTGATGGGTTATCCGCCGTATGAAAAGCTGATGACCATACAGCTGCAGTGCCGGGATGAGGATTATCTGACTGCAGTGGCGGCTTATGCGGCAGAACAGTTCCGGCCGGAATGTACGGAAAACGGGGCGGAACTGATCGGCCCGCTGAATGCGACAGTGTATAAAGTTAACGATATTTTCAGAAAAATCGTATATATTAAACATAGCTCGCATGATATAATACTAAAGTTACGGAGCCGGTATACCGAGCTTGTCCGCAGCAGAGACAAACGTGCATTTATCCAGCTGAATTATGATATTCAATAATAAATGAAACAATATACTTTCGGAGGAAATGGGAATGGCTTTAAGAACGATCAGAGTTATGGGCGATACAATTCTTGCAAAGGAGTGCAGACCGATCAGAGAAATGACGGACCGCATCAGGGAGCTTGCACAGGATATGTTTGAGACGATGTACGATGCAAACGGAGTAGGCCTTGCAGCACCGCAGGTCGGAATCTTAAAGCAGTTATTTGTTGTAGACATCGGTGACGGAAAAAGATATGTATGCATCAATCCGGTCATTACACCGGTAGGTACAGAAACACAGACGGGTGAGGAAGGCTGTCTTTCCGTACCGGGCAAGGAAGGCGTTGTCACAAGACCGCTGAAGATCAGTGTTTCGGCGCTGGATATCAATATGGAGCCTTTCACACTGGAGGCAGAGGGATTCCTTGCAAGAGCAATGGCACATGAAAATGATCATCTCCATGGACATCTTTACGTGGAAAAGGTAGAGGGCGAGCTCCAGGATGTCAATTATGAAGCTCTTGATGAGGATGAATATGAGGATGATGACGATTATGACGATACTTATGAGGAGGAAAAGTGAGACTGATTTTTATGGGAACACCGGATTTTGCGGTGCAGACCTTGGAAGCACTTTATCGTGCAGGGCATGAGATCCTTCTGGTAGTTACACAGCCGGACCGTCCGAGGGGACGGCACGGCGAACTGCAGAAATCCGCGGTGCGTATTGCTGCAGAGGCGCATGGCACGGAAGTCATCACACCGGAAAAAATCCGCAGAGATGAGGATGCAAAGGAAAAGATGCGCGCGCTGAAACCGGACGTGATAGTTGTTGCGGCTTTCGGACAGATTCTGCCGGAGGATGTTCTTGACATACCGAAATACGGCTGCATCAATGTACATGCATCGCTCCTTCCGAAATACAGGGGCGCTGCACCGATTCAGTGGGCAGTTCTGAACGGAGACCGGGAAGCTGGCGTGACAACCATGATGATGGATGCAGGTCTTGATACCGGCGATATGCTGGAGTCAAAAAAGATCCAGCTGGACAGAAAAGAGACAGGCGGCAGTCTTTTTGACAAGCTGGCTGTCCTTGGCGGGGAGCTGATCACAGAGACACTCCGGCATCTTGCAGAGGGGACCCTGAAGCGTACACCGCAGGATCCTGCGGAAGCCACAAAGGTCGGGATGTTCCGCCGGGACTCCGGCAGAATCGACTGGAAAGAGAGTGCAGAGGTGATCGAACGGAAGGTCAGAGGCCTGAACCCATGGCCGACGGCATTCGCATTTCTGTCAGGCAGAACAATGAAGCTGTGGGATACCGACGTGATGGATCCGGAGGAGGATCTGAGCGGGTTCCGTCCGGCAGCGAGATTTGATGATACGGATACGGCAGCAGGTACGATCTACACAGACGGCAAGAGGATGTATGTGGTCTGCGGAGAGGGAAACCTGCAGATCAACGAGCTGCAGCTCGAGGGCAAAAAGCGGATGAAAACCGGAGAATTCCTCCGCGGGCACCGTTTTACAGCCTGAGCAGACTTTGAACAGCAGGAGGAGATTTTATGGGATACGGTTATCCGATGTATTACTATGATCCTACTTATATACTTGTGGTTATCGGCGCTTTGCTGTCCATTATTGCAAGTGCCAACGTGAAGCGCGCTTTCAGCCTCTATGCAAAGGTGCGCGCCGGCTCCGGCATTACGGCATCACAGGCAGCGGCACTGATTCTGCAGAAAAACAACATAAACAATGTAAACATACAGGGCATAAGCGGCAGTCTGACGGACAATTATGTACCTTCCAAAAAGGTTCTCAATCTGTCGGATTCAACGAGAAATTCCGACTCGATTGCGGCAATCGGCGTGGCAGCCCATGAGTGCGGCCATGCCATCCAGGATGCCAGCGGATATGCACCGCTTGTGCTTACAAGGACGATTACGCCTTTGTGCTCCATCGCATCCAAGGTGTCTTTCCCATTGATACTGATCGGACTCATCATCGGACTCACGCCGTTTGTAAAAGCCGGAATCATCATGTTCATGGTGGCTATTTCTTTCCAGATCCTGACGCTGCCGGTTGAGTTTGATGCCTCCAGGAGAGCGATCCGCACACTCCGTGAGAACGGTATGATGTCCGAGAGCGAGCTGAACGGTGTCAAGGCGGTTCTGACGGCTGCCGCACTTACCTACGTGGCAGCGGCTGCTTCCTCGCTTTTACAGCTTCTCAGACTGATTATGATATCAAGGAGCGGACGACGCAATGACTGATGATGCAAGATATATTGCACTGGGGATCCTCATGGATATCCTTGAGGACGGGAAGTTCTCTCATATTGCCCTGCGGGAGGGCTTAAAGAATCATCCGGATCTGCCGGAAAGAGACTGCGCGCTTGTGACCAGACTGACAGAGGGAACAACGGAGTTCTGCATCCAGCTGGATTATATTCTGAATGCATATTCTAAAATCAAGGTAAAAAAAATGAAGCCGCTGATCCGGAATATCCTCAGAATGTCGGCATACCAGATTTTATATCTTGACAGGATCCCGGATTCTGCGGCAATCAATGAAGCAGTAAAGCTCGCAAAGAAACGGGGACTTGCAGGTCTTGCAGGCTATGTCAATGCGGTTCTCCGGAGTATTTCCAGGGAACGCGGAGAGATTCTTGCGGATCTCATGGATCCGGCAAAAACGCCGCTTTCTGTAAGATACAGTCTGCCGGAATGGCTTTATAATTATATTGTACTTTGCTACGGCAAAGAAGAAGCTGCCAGAATAGCGGAATGGTATCTCAGCGGAGACAATGAGACCTTTGTCCGGACCGAGGACGGCAGGACAGAAAAAATGAGCGGTAATATTGCCGCATCGGAGGCTTTCAGAAAGGGAGAAATCACAGTACAGGATTATGCTTCCCAGCAGGTAGGCCTGCTTTCCGCACCGGAAGCGGGAGACTTTGTTCTGGATGTCTGTGCGGCACCCGGCGGAAAGGCCTGTCATATTGCATCACTGCTGAAGGGCAGCGGTATGGTGGAGGCAAGAGACCTGAGCGAGGAAAAGACGGATCTGATCCGTGAGAATATCTCCAGACTGCATCTCAAAAATATCCGCACCAGGGTCTGGGATGCCAGAGTGACGGATCCGTCGCTTCTTGACAGAAACGGGAGGGGCAAGGCAGATATTCTGATTGCAGATCTCCCCTGCTCAGGGCTCGGTATTATCGGAAAGAAGCCGGATATCCGGTTTTCCGCAAGTCTGGAGGGGATCCGGGAGCTGCAGACACTGCAGAGAGAGATTCTCAAGACGGTTACCGCTTATGTAAGGCCGGGCGGCAGGATGCTGTATTCTACCTGTACGCTGACCAGGGAAGAAAATGAACAGAATACCGCATGGATCCAGGAGAAGTTCGGATTTAAGCTTCTTAAGGAGAAGAAATTCCTGCCGGGACAGCCATCGGATGGTTTTTATATTGCGGAGTTCAGTGCTCCGGAGGCAGAATGAAGAATATACGGGATCTTGAATTAAAGGATCTGGAGAAGCTTTTATCCGATATGGGAGAAAAAAGCTTCCGTGCAAAGCAGATTTATGAGTGGCTGCATGTTAAGCTTGTATCGGATTTCAAGGAAATGACAAATCTCCCGGAGGGACTGCGCACCAGGCTTGCTGCTGATTTTACGGCGGCACTTCCGGAATGTGCGGAGGTACTTACCTCACAGATTGACGGTACAAAAAAATTTATATTCCGTCTGCAGGACGGACACGTGATCGAATCTGTATGGATGCAGTACCAGCATGGCAATTCCGTATGCATTTCCAGCCAGGTAGGCTGCCGTATGGGCTGCCGTTTCTGCGCATCGACACTGGACGGGCTGGCAAGAAACCTGAGTGCAGGAGAGATGCTGGGGCAGGTATACGCAATTGCCCGGATGACGGGCGAACGTATTTCCAATATTGTCATCATGGGTTCCGGCGAGCCGCTTGACAACTATGATGCATTTACGCGTTTCATACGTATGATATCGGATGCAGGAGGGATGAATATTTCCCGGCGCAGCATTACGGTATCCACCTGCGGTCTGGTTCCGGCAATTTACCGGCTGGCAGATGAGAATTACGGAATTACACTGGCACTCAGCCTGCATGCCCCGAATGATGAGGTCCGCAGGACGCTGATGCCGATTGCAAATAAGTATTCTCTTAAGGAAGTACTGCCGGCAGTGGAATACTACTTTGAAAAAACCGGCAGAAGAGTAACGTTTGAATACTCCGTAGTGGCCGGCGTAAATGACAATGAAAAAGAAGCCGCCGAGCTTGTGAGACTGATCCGCAGCATGAAAAACGGGGGAAGGCTGCAGTGCCATGTAAACCTGATACCGGTCAACCCGATCAGGGAACGTTCTTTTGAGCGTCCGGACCGAAAAAAAACCGAGGCATTCCAGCATGTTCTTGAAAACAGCGGAATCAGTGCAACCATCCGGAGAGAAATGGGTTCTGATATTTCCGGCGCCTGCGGGCAGCTCAGGAGAGACTATCTAACAAAGGAGCAGAAGGAGCAGTAATGGAATTCTATGCTAAAACCGATAAGGGCAGACGCAGGAGGATGAATCAGGATTATGTATTTGGTACAGCGGAATCCGTAGGCATTCTCCCGGATCTTTACCTGCTTGCAGACGGTATGGGCGGACACAAGGCCGGAGACTATGCATCCAGGTATCTCGTTGAGGAACTGAAAAAAAAGCTTGCGCTGGAAACGGATGCACCGACACCCCGGCTTTTGAAGGATGGAATCAACCAGATCAATGCAGAGCTTTACCGTCTTTCCAATGAGAACGAGAATCTGAACGGTATGGGAACAACGCTGGTTGCGGCTGTAATAGAAGACCATACGGCTACGATCGGAAATATCGGAGATTCCAGAGCCTATCTGATTCACGGCAGCACTATCCGCCAGATCACCAAGGATCATTCTTATGTAGAGGAAATGGTGGAGCGCGGTTTTATGCGCAGAGGCAGCAAGGACTACCTGAATTCCAGAAATATCATTACCAGGGCGGTC
>CAZPEW010000136.1:0-6786 GCA_964585695.1 uncultured Lachnospiraceae bacterium | reverse complement strand
TTGAGATGAGCAGACTGTGCGGTGTACCGGTCAGCAGAATACTTTCTGCGCCGATCAAGACAGCCAGGACTTTTGCGGAAACGCATCATATGATTACCGTACTCAAGGGCATGCATACATGCATCATTTCAGCAGATGCCAGACTTGAGTATGTTAACAGGGAAACAAGCCCGGCACTTGCCAAGGCAGGCTCCGGCGATGTCCTGAGCGGTACCATCGGCGGGATATTCGAGCTGCTTCATGCAGAAAAAAAGTATACATCCGAAGAAGCTGCTTTTTATGCAACGGCTGCTGCGGTCATAGTACATGCGGAAGCCGGCAGGATGGCGGCGGAAACATTCGGCATACATGGCGTCCTTGCAGGCGACACGGCCAATCAAATCGGAAAGGTACTGGATTTTTATATTTATGGAACAAACAAGGGAAAATCATTATGACAGAACATACGCAGAGATCTATCTGGACAGGATCCGCAGAAACGTGGAGAATGCCAGGCGGCTTCTGAAGGCAGATAAAAAATTCTGCGTGGTTCTAAAGACGGATGCATACGGACACGGTGCACCTGCGGTTGCATGGGCGGTAGATGACCTGGTGGATTATTATGCTGTTGCAACGGTGGAAGAGGGCGCAGTTCTCCGCAGACACGGTATCCAGAAACCGATTCTGAATCTGGGTGTAGTTCCGCCTTCGGATTATGCGCTGATGATCCGGGAGAGGATCATGCCGACCGTATTTACAGTGGAGCAGGCACAGGCGATTTCTGCAGAAGCAGGGAGGCTTGGGACGACTGCAGAGGTTCATCTGGCGCTGGATACCGGCATGGGCAGGATCGGTATCCTCACGGAAGAGGAAGGTGCAGAGGATACTGCACTGGCCATTGCTGCAGCTGAGAATATCCGGATTGCCGGCATGTACACGCATTTTGCAAGTGCGGATGAAAAGGACAAAAGCTTTGCGCTGGAACAGTATTGCCGTTTCCGGAATTTTGCGGAGAAACTGGAGAAACGGGGACTTCATATTCCGATCCGTCACTGTGCAAATTCTGCCGGAATTATGGAACAGATCGGTACGGATTTTGACATGGTGCGGGACGGCATCTGTGTATACGGCATCTATCCGTCGAATGAAGTTGACCGGGGTGTGCTCCCTCTTCTGCCTGCACTGGAATGGAAGGCAAGAATTTCCTATATCAAGACGGTTCCTGCAGGGTATCCTGTAAGCTACGGCAGTACCTTCCGTGCACCGCACAGGATGGAAAATGCTACGGTTCCGGTCGGCTATGGAGACGGTTATCCGAGACTTCTGTCCGGTCAGGGCGAGGTCCTCATCCATGGAAAGAGATGTCCTGTTCTGGGGCGTGTCTGCATGGATCAGTTCATGGCTGATGTGAGCGGACTGAATGCGTCAGCAGGAGACCAGGCAACACTGCTCGGCAGAGACGGAGATGCGGAATATACGCTTTACGATATGGAAAAATGCGGCTGCTTTACATATGAAGTGCTCTGCGGCATCGGAAAGCGCGTACCGCGCGTATATATCAGTCAGGACAGAATCGTCGGCATGCAGGATGCTTTCCGCGAGGTTTATCCTGATTTTGTGCGGAAATCTGCAGATAAATAATGAAAAGTGCTTGATTCCGGCACTTATTTACGATAATATAAAAAATTGTGATGAAAATCAGTAACAGTACTGTTTAAGTTTAATTTGAGGAGAAAGAAAAAATGTCAGGACATTCAAAATTTTCAAATATTCAGCATAAAAAGGAAAAGAACGACGCAGCCAAGGGAAAGGTCTTTACTGTCATTGGACATGAGCTTGCACTTGCAGTAAAGCAGGGCGGCCCGGATCCTGACAACAACTCAAAACTCCGCGATGTCATTGCCAAGGCAAAAGCCAACAACATGCCGAATGATACCATTGCAAACGGAATCAAAAAGGCGGCAGGAAACCTGAATGCCGTAAACTTTGAGGAGCTGCAGTACGAGGGGTATGGCCCTAACGGTGTAGCCATCATTGTAAAGGTTCTGACCGATAACAAGAACCGTTCCGCTGCAGATGTCCGTTCTGCGTTTACCAAGGGACAGGGCTCCATCGGCACACCGGGTGCTGTTTCCTTCATGTTTGATGAGAAGGGACAGATCATCCTCGACAAGGAAGCAATGGACGATCTTGACAAGGATGCAGATTCCCTGATGGAGATGGCAATTGAGGCAGGCGCAGAGGATTTCAGAGAACAGGAAGATTCCTATGAGATCATTACCGCGCCGAATGATTTTTCCGCTGTCCGTGAGGAACTGGAAAAGGCAGGTATTCCGATGGCCAGTGCAGAGATTACCATGATTCCGCAGACAACCGTATCCGTTACGGATGAGACTGCAGTAAAGAATCTCCGCAGAACACTGGATTTCCTGGATGCAAGCGATGATGTACAGGATTATTACACAAACTGGGAAGAAGAGGACGAATAAAAGGCAGCCGGCGCAGGCCCTGTCTGCATATAAAAAACAGCCGCAGCAGCCGGACAGAGATCCGGCCGCTGCGGCTGTTTTTATGATACATGCTGCAGAAACACAATACGCAGACTTTGTTATTTCAGAAGTCCGGGGCTGACCGTGATGCTCCAGTTCTGGTGGTAGATGACAAAACCCGGCGCAGCATTCGGGACTTTTTTAAGGTTCTTGCGCTGTGTATAATCTACCTCCACCTTTGCATCTGTTTTATGGGAGGAGAACCAGGCAGCAAGCCGGGCTGCTTCAATAAATACCCGGTCCGGAAGGGTTTTTTCATTCTCACCGTGTGTCTTTACGATCACATGGGATCCGGCCACGCCTTTTGCATGGAACCACATGTCGCCGCCGTCTGCGATTTTAAAGCTTACCTCCTCATTCTGGTAATTGTTTTTGCCGACATAGATATCGTAGCCGTCACTTGAAACAAAATGATACGGCTGTGATTTCCGCTGGGAGGAAGCTTTGTTTCCGCCGGATGTCTGGTGCTTCAGAAATCCGAAATCCTGCATCTCGCGGCGGATATCTTTTAAATCCTCCTCGGTTTCTGCAATATCCAGAGCAGTCCGGATGGACTCAAGATGCGTGAGTTCTTTTTGTGTGTCCGCAAGCTGGGATGTGACATTTTCCTCAGTACGCTTCAGCTTGTCGTACTTGTCAAAATAACGTTTGGCATTCTGGGAAGCACTCAGTTCCTTTGCGAGCGGGATGGTGATTTCCTGTCCGGTATAGTAGTTCTCGCAGGTGAGCTGATCCTCGCCGCCGGAGAGAGAATACCCGTATGTGTTAAGGAGCTCTCCGTACACGCGGTATTTATCCTTGCCCTCGGTATCCTTCAGCTGCTTCTCCTGCAGCATCAGTTTTTTGGCGGCGCGCTCGAGGAGCGTGGTCACGACCTTGCGGAGGTCTGTGGTCCGCTGCTTGTTTCTGGAACTGCGGTCCTTTTCCTCATAAAAAGTGCGGATCACCTCCGACATACCGGCGAACGTTTTTACCGTATATTCCGGGTTTCCCTCATAGCAGGTCAGCGGAACCGCGGAGAAGTCCACCGGAAGGCCGTCTTTGTATACGATATTCGGCCTGGGAGCGCCTTCAATCGCCACGGAGCTGATGATGTCATGGAAGCTCCTGTAGAGTGCAGAGAGTGCCTCCGGAGACTGGCAGTTTGCCGGGAGATCCGGATCAGCCTTTGCGCGGAAGCACATCTCGGATGCGCTCAGCGGACTCAGCCCTGTGATCCTGTGGAAAAGCGCCTGGTAGGCAGGCTCCGGTGCGGCGGCAAGCAGTGCTGTAAAGCCTGACTCTGTCAGGCCGAGCGGGTTTTTTTTGCCGTTGGAATCAGGGATGAAATAGGGACGGTTCGGCAGAACCTCACGGACGGACGACTGGGAAGCAGAGATCCTTTTAATGGAATCAATAACCGTAAGATCCTCGCGGAGCAGGATGATATTGGAATATTTCCCCATCAGTTCCACAGACAGAAAGCGGCGGCCCAGGTCCCCCATTTCGTCCAGATGCTCGATCTCAAAAACAATTACACGCTCAAGGCCGTCTACATGGAGCGACTGATCCGGCTGGCGTACGGAAAGGATGGTTCCGTTTCCGATCTGCTTGCGGAGCGCCATGCAGAAGGTCGGCGCGGTAATCGGCGCAGGCTTGCTGTCATCTGTCAGCGCGCAGAGCGGGAGAGAAGGGTTCACGGAAATCTGCACCTTGATATTTTCCTTCTGATTCCTGATCTGCAGCTGCAGCTCATCTTTTTCCGGCTGGGTGATTTTTGCAATCTTACCGCCGATCAGCCGATTTCTGAATTCCTTTACGGTTGCCGAAACAACCAGTCCGTCATATGCCATGGCCATGCCTTTCCGTGAAAATGCTTTCTTTACTTATTCTGAATAGTGAATTATAATTTAGTACAAATGCATTGAAAAAGCAAGCAGACGTTCGCTCTGATCGTTCACGCTTTTGGAAATGAGAAGGAGAAACAATATGGATTTAAAGAGCATGACCGGATTTGGACGTGCAGAAGTTACAGGCACATCCTGCAGGATTTCTGTTGAACTGAAATCGGTAAATTCCAGATTTCTGGATCTGAACATTAAAATGCCGAAAAAATTCAACGCACTGGAAGCTGAAATCCGGAATACAGTCAAGGAATATATCGGGAGAGGGAAGGTTGACCTCTATATCACATATGAGGAGTATTCGGAGAACGGGCAGAGTCTCCGTTATAATGAAACGCTGGCGCGTGAATATATGGATAACATGCAGCGGATGGCTGAGACACTCGGCATTGAGAATGATGTAAAGGTGAGCAAGCTTGCAACGATGCCGGAGGTACTGTCGCTTTCCGAGGAATCTGAGGATGACGAGGAACTCCGGGAGAGACTGCAGCCGGTACTGAGAGAGGCGCTCGGCCGTTTTGTGGAGACCCGTGTTGCCGAGGGCAGGAATCTCCGGACAGATCTCCTGGACAAACTGAAGGAGATGGAAGAGATAGTCGGCCGGATTGATGAGCGGTCGCCGGAAATTGCCGCGGCTTTTGAAAAAAAACTGCGGGACAAGGTTTCCGAACTGCTTTCCGGGGTCGGCATTGATGAAGCGAGGATTGTACAGGAAGTAACGCTCTATTCCGACAAGGTGTGTACCGATGAGGAGAGAGTCAGACTGCACAGCCATATCGTAAATATGACAGATAAGCTGAAAAAGGGCGGAGCTGTCGGGAGAGAACTGGATTTCCTTGCGCAGGAAATGAACCGGGAGGCAAATACAACACTCAGCAAGGCGAATGACCTTATTGTTTCCGAGGATGCGATTGCACTCAAGACGCTGATTGAAAAGATCAGGGAGCAGGTGCAGAATCTTGAGTGACAGACCGGTCTTTGAATTTATTGCAACAGCTTCAGAACAGGGGGAAGAATCTTATATGAACAAAGGTTTGCTTGTTGTCGTTTCCGGGTTTTCGGGAGCCGGCAAAGGTACAATCATGAAAAATCTTATGGCGAACTACGATAATTATGCACTGTCCGTATCGGCAACCACGCGGAGTCCGCGGCCGGGCGAGACGGACGGAAGAGAATATTTCTTTGTGAGCAACGAGCGGTTTGAGTCCATGATTGACAGAGACGAGCTTGTGGAATATGCAAAGTATGTGGATCATTATTACGGAACACCCAAGAAGTATGTGGAGGACCAGCAGAAGCTCGGCAAGGACGTGATTCTGGAAATCGAAATGCAGGGAGCGCTCAAAATACGCAAGAAATTCCCGGATGCACTGCTTGTGTTTATCGCTCCGCCGTCGGCAGAAGAGCTCAGGAACCGTCTGGTCGGCCGCGGTACGGAAACAGAGGAAGTGATCAATGCAAGGCTTAAAAGAGCAGTCATAGAGTCAGAGGGTGTGGAAGCCTACGACTATATTTTGATAAACGATGATATTGACACCTGTACCGAAAAACTGCATAATCTTATACGGGCTTCCCATGACCGGGCAAGCGAACATTTGGATATTATTGAACATATCAGAAAAGATCTGAGGAGGATAGAAAATGTCACATCCAGTAGATAAGGACATACTGAGCGCATTGTCCGGAAGCAATGAGAACAGTGAAACAGAAAATACGGCAAAGAATGTGGAGAGCAGATATTCTGTTGTTATTGCTTCTGCCAAGAGAGCACGTCAGCTGATCGATGGCGAGGAGCCGATGCTTTCCGATGCGGATAACAGAAAACCGCTTTCTGTTGCCATTGAGGAACTCAGCAAAAATCTTGTCACCATAAAGAGAGGCTCAGAGGTTGATGATGAGCCGGATTATGTTGAGGACAGGAAGGATCCGACATTCGCGGCCTTTGTAGATGATGAGGAAGAGGACAGCGAGGATACAGATGAGGACGGAGATACTGGAGTCGGTGAAGACGACTATCAGTCAGACAGTGAAGCATGAAGCTGTACATGATATCGCTTGGCTGTGATAAGAACAGGGTGGATTCGGAGAAGCTGCTTTCCGAGCTGCTTTCCAGATACCCCGGGTCTTCAGTCACGGAGGATCCGGAGGAAGCGGATATTGCGGTTATCAATACCTGTTCCTTCATCGGACCTGCAAAAGAAGAGAGTATCAATACCATCATTGAGATGGGTGAATATAAAAAAACCGGCAGGCTCAAAAAGCTGATTGTTGCCGGATGTCTCGTGGAGCGCTACAAGGAGGAGGTCCGCAAGGTACTTCCGGAGGGGGATGGAAGCGCCGGCGTCAGTGAATATGGAGACAGGCTGGCCACGCAG
>CAZPEW010000135.1:0-6814 GCA_964585695.1 uncultured Lachnospiraceae bacterium | reverse complement strand
TGCGGACTCTTCCGCACTTTAAACATATTATACCTTATTTTGAAAGTATGATATGATTGAACGGTTAATCCGGCTATAAAGTTATTCAGGGGAGACGTTTTTTTGCTTCCATGACATTCGGAGGAGATTTATGAGGAATCATAAACTGTTGGCATCGTTCCTGATCCTGTGCACCGTTCTGCTTCTGTCCTTTACAATACGGAGCAAGGCAGACTTCGGCGGCTATTCCGGGAACTCGGATTACAGCTACAGCGGCGGCAGCAGCGGAGGAAGTTACAGCGGAGGCGGCAGCAGCTGGGGAGGAAGCAGCTATGGCGGGAATTCTTATTATTATGGTTCCGGCAGCGGCAGCGGAGGTGATTTTTCGGTTATGGAGCTGCTGATCTGGGCAGTTGTTATCATATATATTTTTGTAAAGGTAAGCGGCAGAATGCAGTCCCGCAGGCACGATGATCAGAATATCGGAAACGGGAATGCAGAGGACAGCATCAAGGGACAGCCGATCAGCGGATATACAAGCCTGGATCCTGCATTCGATGCGGCAGCATTGTCGGAGCGCATCGGAAATCTGTATGTGCAGATGCAGAATGACTGGCAGAAAAAGGATATTGAGGAGCTGCGGCCGTATTTTACAGATGCGTTTTTCAACCAGATGAACCGCGGGCTGGAGGATCTGAAACGCAGGAAATATACTAATTATGTGGAGAATGTGACAGTCATGAGCGCGGATCCGCAGACGTATTACCAGGCAGGCGGATTTGATCATATTCTGGTACTTGTCAATACCAGAATTGTGGACTACACTCTGGATGATACAAGCGGCGAGCTTGTTTCGGGCGACCGGAAGCGTGAGAAATTCATGATGTATGAGTATGATCTGCAGAGGAAGACCGGAACGCTGACAAAGAAGCAGCCGGAATTAAAGAGTGTTGTCTGTCCGCACTGCGGTGCACCGCTTTCCATTAATACTACAGCGAAGTGCCCTTACTGCGGCAGTATTGTTACGGTAGAGAATGAGGACTGGGCGATCTGCAATATCCGCGGGGTTGCGCAGCGGACAGTCTGAGTATGAGGGAATCCTGCAGGGCGGGATATGACATTGACAGCTGGGATACAGCTGGAGGAGACAGAAACTGATGCAGAAGCTGCAGCTTTATGAGGGACGGCCGGAAAATACGGAGGGACGTCTGCCGAAGGAAATCCGGGTCTATGATCTTCTGGATGAGCTGGGGATCCATTATTTCCGGACAGATCATGCGCATGCGGATACGATGGAGGCATGCCATGATATAGATGAGATTCTGGACTGCCTTGTGTGCAAGAATTTATTTCTCTGCAACCGGCAGCAGACCGCATTTTATCTTCTGATGATGCCGGGGGACAAAACTTTCAAGACAAAGGAACTGTCGGCGCAGATACATTCGGCAAGGCTGTCCTTTGCCAGTCCTGCAAAAATGGAGGAATACCTGGATATCCTTCCGGGCTCGGTCAGTGTGATGGGGCTTATGAATGACCATGATCACAAGGTGCAGCTTCTGATGGATGAGGATGTGCCGTCGGGGGAGTATGTCGGCTGTCATCCGTGCATCAATACTTCAAGTCTCAAGATGCGGACCCGGGACCTCCTGGACAGATTTCTCCCTGCGGTAGGGCATGAGCCGGTTTTTGTACATCTTGTCGGCAGTGATGCCGGCAATACCGATGCCGGAAACAGTGATGCGGCAAAGGAAGATCAGTAAGGAGGGCAGGAATCATGGATATTGAAATCAGGAAATTTGAAGCAGCTGATGCGGAGGCTGCAGCTGGAATCTGGAATGAGGTTGTGGATGAGGGTACTGCTTTTCCGCAGCTTGAGGATCTTACACCGGATGCGGCAAGGTCATTTTTTTCTGCACAGACTTATACCGGAGTGGCTGTCGACAAGGCTTCCGGCAGAGTTGTCGGACTTTATATCCTGCATCCAAACAATGTCGGCCGCTGCGGCCATATTGCGAATGCAAGCTATGCGGTTGCGATGTCCTGCCGCGGGCAGCATGTCGGCGAGGCACTTGTCAGAGACTGTCTTAAAAAAGGCAGGCAGCTTGGCTTCCGTATTCTGCAGTTCAATGCGGTGGTTGCCGGCAATACTGCAGCGCTTGCGCTTTACCGTAAGCTTGGATTCATACAGCTCGGCACGATTCCGGGCGGCTTTTTAATGAAGGACGGTACCTATCAGGATATTATCCTGCATTATCATATACTGTAAGTGCAAAGTGCAGCAGATTACCGTCTGCTTTTAAAACGCATATTCTGTCAAAAAGGGGGATCCATTATGGAAGACTTGATTTTTCTGAAACCGTACTGCCGGGAGGTGATCTGGGGCGGGACAAGATTGAAAAAAGAATATGGCTATGAGACAGAGGGAGACCATACGGGCGAAGCCTGGGTCATCAGCACAAGACCGGAGGGGCAGAGCGTCGTAACGGACGGTCCTTTCAGGGGCATGCCGCTGAATACACTCTGGCAGAAACACCGGGAGCTTTTTTCCGATCTGCCGGGAGAGGAATTTCCGCTTCTGGTAAAGCTTATCGATGCGAGGGACAATCTGAGCATCCAGGTGCATCCGGATGATGCCTACGCTGCAGAACATGAAAACGGTTCTCTGGGCAAGACCGAATGCTGGTACATCGTTGACTGTGATCCGGGTGCGGATATTGTCATCGGACATAAGGCAAAGACCAGAGCGGAAATGGAAGAAATGATCCGTAACGGAAGATGGGATGACTTCATCAGCATACTGCCGCTTCATAAGGGGGATTTTTTCTTTATTCCGTCCGGAACGGTACATGCCATCCGCAAGGGCACACTGATCCTTGAAATCCAGCAGAACAGCAATGTGACCTACCGTGTTTATGATTATAACCGTCTGCAGGACGGAAAGCCGAGAGCGCTTCATATTCAGCAGAGCATCGATGTCATCAAATGTCCGGCAGATTTCAGAAAGACAGAGGAGACACCGGTAAGCGGCAAGGGATTTACCGCACAGATCCTTGTACGCTGTCCGCTTTTTACCGTGCAGAAATGGTCGGTGGAAACAGATACGGATGCAGTTGTGATTCCGGAAGAGGACGGAAGATTCCTGCTTGTGGACATCGTAGAAGGTGAGGGGGCTGTCAACGGGAGACCGGTGCATAAGGGCGAGCATTTTATTGCACCGACAGGATTCGGGAAGCTTTCTTTCACCGGCAGGCTGGTATTTGTGGTATCGCGGACGGGGAAGTAAGCGGTATTGCGGAAAATATTCAGAGATACTGAAACCGGCGGCAGACACAGTAAAGAATGTGTCTGCCGCCGGTTTTATGTACAGTACAGTGATAAAGCTTAGGCTTCTGCGTCCAGAGCGAGCTTGATACAGCCGAGGATACCCTGGTTGTCATTTAAGGAAGCAGGAACAATGTAGCTGTCCATATCCTTAAGCTCCTTTGTGCTGAGATAACCGTTCAGCATTTCCGTGGTTTTCTGACGTACCAGAGGGAAAAGCTGTGTCTGGTGCATGACACCGCCGCCGAGGATGATCCGCTGCGGGCTCAGTGTAAGAATCAGAGTCATGAGAGACTGGGCGATATAATAGGCTTCAAGATCCCACACCCGCTCATCATCCTTGAGTTCAACTGCCTTTTTGCCCCATCTCGCCTCGATGGCAGGACCGGCAGCCATGCCCTCCAGACACTGGCCGTGGAACGGACAGAGGCCCTTGAAGCTGTCATCCGGGCGGACGATCATGCGCATATGTCCGGCCTCCGGATGGAGCATGCCGTGCAGGAGACGGCCGTTTGTCATAACACCCATGCCGACGCCGGTTCCGATTGTGATATATACCGCATCGGTGAGACCTTTTGCACTCCCGTAGGTGACCTCGCCGAGGAGAGAGCCGTTTACATCGGTATCAAAGCCGATCGGGATATGCAGGGCATCCTTTAAGGCACCGACAATATTGCAGTCAGCCCATTTCCGTTTGGGTGTGGTTGTAATATAACCATAGGTTTCGGAATTTTTATTAAGATCGATCGGTCCGAAGCATGCGATTCCGAGAGCAGCGATTTCCTTTCCCTTGAAATAATCGATAATCTGCGGAAGAGTCTCCTCCGGGGATATTGTCGGGATGGATTTCTGTTCCAGTATTTTTCCGTCTTCTGTACCAATGGCAAGAACCATCTTGGTTCCGCCGGCTTCCAATGCACCATACAGCATGATTTTATGCCTCCGCTATAAAATAGATTCAGGATACTTTTCTATTAAGTTTAATGTGGAAGAGTGTAAAAATCAATCATAAATTCTGAAAGCGCTTTTACTGCCAAAGATCATAAAAAATGGAATGGATTGCTTGAAGAAGCTATTGGAATTCTCTATAATGAATTTTATAAAACTATCTTTTTCTGTGGAGGCAGATCGTTATGTTCAAGGAACTGAAGCTTGACTCTGTATTTAAAAAGAGACTTACAGATAAGTACGATGAACTGAAGTGGCTGTATGCGGAGCTTTATCATAATGACGCGCAGGCATTTGACTATTTTTTGGTAATGCTGCATTCGTATTACGAACAGAGGAGTGATGTTCTGAGGGAATGGGATCTCCGGAGAGAGCAGAATCCGGACTGGTACCGCGGTAATGATATGCTGGGTATGCTGATGTATACAAACTGCTTCGGCAGGAATCTGCAGGGCGTACGTTCGCATCTGGATTACCTGAAGGAGTCAGGAGTCAACTATGTTCATCTCATGCCGCTGCTGGAGAGTCCCAAGGGACGTTCTGACGGCGGATATGCTGTCGCGGATTTCCGCAAGGTGCAGCCGGAGCTCGGTACGATGGAGGATCTTGCGGCACTCTCGGCGGACTGCCATCAGAACGGGATGAGCGTCTGCCTTGATTTTGTCATGAACCATACAAGCGAGGAGCATGAATGGGCAAAGAGGGCGAGAGCCGGCGAGAAGGAATACCAGGACAGATATTTCTTCTTTGACAGCTGGAATATTCCGGATGAATTTGAGAAGACAGTGCCGCAGGTATTTCCGACGACGGCACCCGGCAATTTCACCTGGTGCCAGGAAGCAGGCAAGGTTGTCATGACAACCTTTTATCCGTATCAGTGGGATCTGAATTACGGGAATCCGGTTGTTTTCAATGATATGACGGCAAATATGCTGTATCTCTGCAATCAGGGTGTTGATATTATCCGCCTTGATGCGGTCCCGTATATCTGGAAATCGCTCGGCACAAACTGCCGTAATCTGCCGCAGGTACATACACTGGTGCGTCTGATGCGGATTGCGGCGGAGATTGTCTGCCCTGGTACGCTGCTCCTCGGAGAGGTTGTCATGGAGCCGTCCAAGGTAGTACCATATTTCGGCACACTGGACAAGCCGGAGTGCCATATGCTTTACAATGTTACAACCATGGCGACGACCTGGAATACAGTGGCGACCAAGGATGTCCGTCTGATGAAGCATCAGCTCGGACAGGTATTCGCACTGCCCAAGGATTATATTTTCCTGAATTATCTGCGCTGTCATGATGACATCGGCTGGGGTCTGGATTATGATTTCCTCAGTCAGTTCGGTGTGGAGCAGGTAGCGCACAAGAAATTCCTGAATGATTATTTCCGCGGCTATTATGCAGGCTCGGATGCAAGAGCAGAGCTTTACAATGATGATCCGCGGCTCGGGGATGCAAGACTTTGCGGAACAACGGCTTCTCTCTGCGGCATTGAGGCGGCAGAATATGAGAACAATCCGGAAAAGCAGGCAAGGGCCATCAGCCTGGATATCATGCTGCATGCGTTTCTTTTTACGCAGAGCGGGATTCCGGTGATTTACAGCGGGGACGAGATCGGTGAACTGAATGATTATTCCTACCATGAGGATCCGCTGAAGTGGGATGACTCCAGATATCTCCACCGCGGGGACTTTAACTGGGAATCTGCCGGCAGGAGAAACAGTACGAAATCCAGAGAGGGGCAGATTTTCAGGGCACTCCGCAAGATGGAAAAAATGCGTGCAAAACATATTGTATTCAACAGTGCGGCGGATGCCTGGATTGTAGAAACCTACAATGATCATGTCCTTGGCGTCGGCAGGTATTATAAAGGCGAGAAAATGATCGCACTTTTTAATTTCGGCGATTCAGACCAGACGGCATGGATCAATGAGGTTGAGGATTATACAGATATGATGACCGGAAAGAAGAGACCCGCAAAGGCTGTCGGTGTTCCGGCGTATGATTTTGCATGGCTGATTACAAAATTCAGATAATGAAACGAGGAGGCTTAAATGAAAGAAGTAAGTTATACGATTCAGGATCCGAACGGTATCCATGCCCGTCCGGCAGGGATGCTCGTCAAACTGTTAAAGGAGTATCAGAGCTCGGTTACGGTTTTTAAAGGCGATAAAAATGTGGATATGAAAAAACTGCTGGCACTGATGGGAATGGGAATCAAACAGGGAGACACCATTACGGTTAAGGTAGATGGCGCCGATGAGGAGCAGTGTGCTGCAGAGCTCCTTGAATTTCTGAAGGAGGATTTCTGATACTGTCCGGGCTGTGCCTTAAGCTTATATTCTATAACCTATGCTGCGCGGAGAACCGCAGCATCCATACAGAAGGAGGATCTCTATGCAGGTAGCAACAGGCAAAAGTGTGTTAAATGGTATTGCCATCGGTAAAATAAAGGTTTACAGAGCGCCGAAGGTTGAAATCAGTGCGGATCTCATTGAGGATACAGAAGCGGAACTGACCCGTTTTGAGAATGCCCGTGCAAAGGCAGTGGAACAGCAGAATG
>CAZPEW010000134.1:0-6835 GCA_964585695.1 uncultured Lachnospiraceae bacterium | reverse complement strand
TGTACATTCACACAGACTGCAGAAAGGATGTCATGTGTAACCGGATCTCTTTCTGCCGCAATATATGTCAGAACCGTGTGATCTCCCTCACCGGTTGCCTCATTGTACACCACCCGCGGAATGACCATAAAGCTTTTGTCCCCTGCATTCCCGTCGATCAGTTTGCTGATGTCCTGCATTTCCCTTGACACCAGCGGCCTGGTCCCGAAGCACATGCCGGATCTTCCGTTATAAAGGAAGATGCTCTCTGCCATTTCATTCACCTGGATGAACCGCTCCATTCTGTGGATGACCTGCCCTGTCAGAATCGGATCCGGCGCATGCGGAGATGTCAGCAGTGTCTGTACATCGCTGTCATTAAACTGCATCAGGCAGAACGATTTGCTTACCTGATTGACATAGTTCATATGAAAACCTGCTGCATTCAGGATCTCCCTGTGACTTTGGCTGACAAAGGAGATCCCTTCTTTTCTGGTAAAAACAAACAGCACACCGCTCAGGGAAAAAACAATGACAGCCATGGTTATCCCGATATACAATATGATGTCCAGCCTGGTTTTTGACAGTTTTTTCATATGTTCCTCCGTTACGATTTTACATTTTTCCTCGCAATCCTGCGGCAGAGTGCAATGCTCTCATCCATCCCCGGACACTCCGGATCCCCCGGCAGATTCAAATATTTACCGCAGTAGAGAGACGCAGCCGATGGAAAATCCGACAGTTCCTTATACGATCTTACTGCTGCATCATAAGCTTCAAAATCATCCAAAGCCCACTGTCTGCCGGGTATCTCCTCATAGTACCTTGCAAAAATATTCCAGGCACAGGCAATCAGTCTAAACAGTCTTTCCCCGTAAACCGCAGAAGTATGCAATGCAGTGCGGAACTCTGCGGTTCCGGATTGTATCTCCTGTGAGAGAAAAACAATTTTATGCCATAATGATACGCTCAGTTCCTTTTCCTGCAGCGCATCGCGGAGCAGGCCGTCTTTTTTAAGCTTCTCAAATACAGGTGCAAGCTCATTTAAACCGCCCAGGCGGTCATCTCTCATCCAGAGCGATGTCGGCATGAGCCTTCCATGGAGTGTACGGTCATAAGGACTGCAGTATCTCCCATGCAGCACTGCATCAGCGGACATTCTGCTGATCTCACGGAACCGGCCGGCATCTCCGTCCGTAAGCTTAAGCTCCTTTTTACAGAACTCCCCGAAGATTGTCTCTTCGTCTGCAGCCGGATTCTTTGCCCACCCGGCAAGGACATACGCATTTAAACGGCACCAGAGTTCATCCTTGAGATACGGGCCGTACCATCCGCCGCCTCTTGACCAGCCGAATATACCTGCAATCTGATCAGAACCGGAAAATTCCCTGAGTCCGCGCGGTGCTTCCGTCTCCGGAAAACCGTTCAGTACCTTATCCATAATATAATCCGGGTAAGCACCCTTGCCCTCATACTCACGCTGGCACTGCACCTCGATAATCTGTCTGTGTTTTCCCCTGCCGATGCACGGATTGAAATTTACAAATCTCCAGAAATCAAGTGCTGTATGTTTGATACTGAAAAACAGTTTTTCATGTACCGGAATCTGATCTGTTACAGCAAGATAATAAGGCAGAGACGCATGGAAGCGATCCGGATAGCAGTCCCATGTTCTGAAGAAAAGCAGTCTTTCATGCCTTATGCAGATTTCTTCCCTGAGGAATCTGATCAGACGCACATACCTGTCCTGTTCGGTTGAAACCGGAACTTCACTGCCGGTATACTGCGAGCTCCTGATCGGACCGTTCCCGACATGGTACGGCGCATC
Organism: uncultured Lachnospiraceae bacterium; assembly: GCA_964585695.1. Lineage (GTDB taxonomy): Bacteria > Bacillota > Clostridia > Lachnospirales > Lachnospiraceae > Oribacterium. The sequence continues at coordinate 5,028 of CAZPEW010000134.1, read as the reverse complement.
AAAAAGATATGTTTCGCCTACTCTGATGATCAGCCCGTCGATTTCAGGAAAAAGCTGAAACAGTTCATCAAACATAACCCTGTGGATCTTAAGTGTCAAAGGCGCATCCATGGAGATGCGTCCGTCCTTGTCCAGCAGGCCCTCTCTGTACTTTTCAACAAGTTTTGCGGGAAGGACAAACAGGTCAATATGAAAATAGACAGAAAGCCCCGCCTGCTTTGCTGCCGCGATTTCCTTTCTGATCGTCTTTCTTAAGCCGGAAATCCACAGTCTCTCCGGGCTGCCCTCCGGGAAAAGATCCGGATCAAAACTACTGAAATCCGCAGCACAGTTCAGATGCTTGAATACCTGTCCGTTGTATCCGTATTCCGCAAGCTTCTCCGGATTCCTGAATCCGGTATCGAATGCAGCTTCTCCCGGATTATCATGTACCATGTCAATGATGTATTTCACTCAGGCTCACCTCCGTAAGCATCATAACCGTCAGGCTCTGTCCGTATGCCATCGGACAGAGCGGGATATCCCTGTAGTCCTGCAGCGTACTGCCCATCCCTGTACCGTAGGAAACCTTTGTCACCGTACCGTCCGGATCAATGCATCTGATGACTGCATCCACAGCCTTGCAAGCTGACGGAAGAAATTCTCTGCCCAGTATTCCGATCCTGATCGCATGCAGCATTCCGCATGCAAAGCCGGCTGATGCACTTGCCTCCTCATAGGAGCCGGCATCGTCAAGGAGTGTATGCCATAAGCCGTCGGCTGCCTGAAGCTTTACAAGTGCCGACACCTGCGCCTTTAAAATCTCAATAAGGAATCTGCGCACCTCCGGTGACGGTGATGCAATTTCCAGGTATTCCGGGATCCCTGCTGTAATCCAGCAGTTTCCTCTCGCCCACAGCGCATCGGCAAAATGATCTTTCCGCTCAAAGCTCCACCCGTGGAACCACAGACCGCTTCTTACATCGGTGAGATACTTTGCATGGATCAGGAACTGATAGGCAGCTTCCTGGCTGTAGGTCTCATTGCGGAATACTTTTCCTGCCTTTGCAAGAAAAAGTACAGTCATGAAAAGCGTATCATCCCACAGCTGCTGCCGGTTCTCATTGCCTGTAACAATATGCTGCAGGCCGCCTTCCATGGTACGCGGCATATCATGGATCACCCATTCTGCCCAGTCACGGCATAATGCAAGCCATTCTTTATTATCCGTTTCTTCCGCAAGAAACAGAAGCGTAAGCATCGGAGCTGTCGTATTTACATTCCGTTCCGGAAGTCCCGCGGCAATCCTGTTTCTGTACCATTCCTTTATTTCCTCGAGATACTGCGGATTCCCTGAAACAGAATAATACTTATACATGCCGTACAGGCCTACGCCCTGCGGCCATTCCCACAGATCAAAATCTATAATCCCGATGGGACAGGTTTCATGCAGAGAATGATTGGTAAGATGCAGCATTTTATCATTGACGCATTCGGTCAGTTTACTGATCTCCTGCTTGTTCCATTCCATCATTTGTATTTCCCCCCTTATATTCCTGTTTATTTATCTGTATAGTAGAATCCGCCTTTACGGTACCGTTTGATCTGATCGCGGTAAACCTGCAGATATCTTCCCGGATGAACCGGAACCTCCGTCTGCTGCAGTATCTGTCCTGCTGCATTTTTCATTTGAACTTCATATCTGTCCTGCTGCCTTCTGTATGCACATACTGTTTCAGGTTCTGCATGCAGCGGCGTTATTTCCAGATTATAAAGCAAAACGCATTCACCTGCATTCGCAAGATCCATATTTTTTTCCGGGCCTTCATAAAATACAAATTCAATTCCTTTGTCATCTGCCGTATCAAACAGCTGTGCTTTTACTTCCCGGCCGCCGAAAAGCGCATGCGGAACCATGAGATGTATGCTTGCATTCCCGATATCAAAACGGAAGCTGCTGTCCTTAAGCTGCACAATATCTGCATCCTCAAGGCTTCCTTCCACTGCAAAGCGGAAAGAAAAGCGGGATGTACGGAAACAGCCGTTTACGAGAGGCGTCAGAATATAATGATAATCACCATGGTCTGTCACAAAAGAAACCCCGCCGGCAGCTGAGGATCTGGCCTGTACACTGCTCATGACAGCTGAGGAAAAATCCATATTTCCGTTCATGCAGCGTGCGCGGAAACACACCACGCCATGCTCTGTCCTGAAATATGCCATGAGCGGTCTCCGCTGATTCCACATATCATGCTTTGAAAAGGTTCCGATGCAGTAATCTCTGCAGAAATATGTACTGGAAGAAATCGGAGCCAGCCCTTTTTCAAGCAGTATTCTTGTTTCATCATCTCTGATCGGATCATATCCTTTATAAAAATCCTCCTGCAGAAAACGCTCCTCATGATCTTTCATCGGTGCAAAGCAGACATAGTATGATTTCGGACAGTCAAGTACCGTGAAACGCCACATCAGATCCACGTCTGCGTCCTGCAGGCTGACCAGACTGCAGTTCTCCTTTGTACCGATTTGAATCAGACTCGGGACTCTGCTGTTCTGGATATCTGCATAGCATCTTGCATGCGGAGGCGCTATCTGCCTCGTGGCATAATGGAAATGCGTCGCAAAAACATGCCAGGCAGCATCATGCAGCCTGCGTGCAGTTGCAAGCACTTCATCATTCGCGCAGTATTTCAGAATACGGCCGGTTTCTTCTATATCAATAACACCGTAATACGGGCTGTTGTACTCGGCATATCCGCCGTTCTTTTGTATGAAATCCAGCTGCCGTTCCAGTGTTTGCCTGCCTCTTTCAAAGAAGTCTGTATCTTTGAGGATTTCACCCGTACGTACCAGCACAAAGCTGGACATCAGACTGATATTGGTATAATCGACTGCCATATTGCGGCGTACAATGCTGGTGCATGCTCGCTGCAGTGCCTCCTTTATCGCCTGGATCTCTTCTTCTGTCAGCTTCTCCGGGAATTCATCCAGCAGCACCAGCAGAACGCGTCCGATAAATGACGCCCAGTTCCAGTCCGGGTTTTTCATTTCTGTCAGCGGTTCCTCAAAAAGATACGGCCAGATTCCGAATGTTTCATGAGCGGAATCTTTATCCTGTTCCTTAAGAACCGCCTCCAGTATAATATGTGCCTTTTTCTCTGCAGCAGCATCTCCTTCTGTCAGCAGCGCAGTGATATACTCCGCATTCTCACGCAGTCTGTGCACTCTTCCGCTGCTGACCGCTGTATGATAGTTGATTCCGTTTATTTCTTCATAAATAAATCCGTTTGTCGGATCCAGCATTTTTTCAGTTTCAGCCAGCTTGTTTTCCCAGGCTCCCTCAAAAAATTTATCCATTTTGCACCCTCCATCGGCAGTTTAAAAATATCATTACTGTTATTTTAACTTTGCCTTTGTTATAAATCTCGTACGTTCTTATTCTCATATGGACATTATTTGTCATAATCTGCTCACGAAATTGAATTCTGTATGGAACCTGCTATATAATATCTGGACAATTTATGCGTCTGTACAAAAAAGAGGCGGCGGATTTTCATCCGACACCTCTTCTGTTATACTTCTGACCTCCGCATCTCAAATTCTGGATCAAGCATCCGCATTCCCGATGCTCTGCAAAGCTTCTCTCCGTTTTCCGGCGTCTGCAGTCCCTCAGGATCTCAGCTGTATGCCGAGATGCTCAAGACCGTTCAGAATCTTTTTGACTGTACCGTTGATTTCCTCATCGGTCAGTGTGTGATCCTGCGCACGGAGCGTAACCGTGTAGGCCATGGACTTGTAGCCGGCAAGTACCTGCGCGCCGACATAGATGTCAAAAAGCTTCACGGATTCAAGAAGCCTGCCTGAACGCTGGATCAGCACATTCTCGATTTCTCCGGCAGTTACCTTCAGCGGCACCAGCATGGAGAAGTCACGGGATACCGCCGGGAACTTGGCAAGCGGTGTATACTTGGTATTGTCATTGACAAGCGGATAAATCACCGGCATATCTACAACAGCCACATAGGTTCTCTCACCGATCGCATAGTGGTCGAGCACCTCCGGATGTACCTCACCGATATATCCGATCACCTTTTTATCATAAAGGATATTTGCTCTCCTGCCCGGATGCAGATAGATTCTGGTGCATCCTGCAGCATCATATTCAAATCTTCGGTTCAGACCGAGGCGGTTCAGAATTACCTCTATATCGCCCTTCATATCAAAGAAATCGCCCTCGCCGATAGATCCCAGCGTCAGCGTCATGCGCTCATCCGGCAGCTCCGTAAGCGGCAGTGCCTTTGGAAGATAGACATTCGCCATCTCATAAAGCTTTGCCTCTTTATTGCGGCGGTTGTAATTGGTGGACAGCGAGCTCAGCATACCGTTCATGGAAGTGGTCCGCATTACAGAGAAGTCCTCGCCAAGCGGGTTTGAAATCTTAACGCACATACGCTCCTGCGCGTTTTCCGGCAGATTCAGCCTGTCATATGCCTTTGGCGATTCAAAGGAATACATATATGCCTGACAGTAGCCAAGTGCCTCTGCGGTATGTCTTACACGCTCGTTCACGGCAAGATCCGGTGCCAGTCTGCCGCCGAAAGATGTATTGCCTGTCGGCAGTGTCACCGGTACTGCTGCATAGCCGTAGAAACGGGCAACCTCTTCCGCTATATCGCACATACGATGGATGTCCTGGCGGAAGGTCGGTGCCGTCACAGTCAGTGTATCACCGTCAATTTCTGTTCTGAGCTCAATCTTTTCAAGGATTTTTTTCATCTCTGCAGCAGAAATATCGGTTCCCAGGAGGCCATTGATCTCCGCAGCCGTGCACTTTACAACTGACGGCTCCCGCTTTACCGGATAAATGTCGATCATGCCGCCGACAATCTCGCCGGCACCAAGCTCCTCAACCAGCTCGCAGGCTCTGTTGATGGCCGGCTCGGCATTATTCGGATCCAGGCCCTTCTCAAAATAACCGGAAGCATCGGTTCTGTCGCCGACTTTACGAGCACTGAGACGGATGTTGGTACCGTCAAAGGCTGCCGCCTC